>JBBKVJ010000019.1:0-6471 GCA_037968375.1 Paracoccaceae bacterium
GCGGTTGGCGATGGCGATCCGGGTCGCCTCTTGCGGGTTGCGCGCCCCGTGCGGGGCCTTCGATTTGATATGAACGCCGGTCATCCGGAACCGCCCGCCCGAGGCGGTTTCGCAGGCCAGTTCCAGCGGCGGTTTTGAGAAGGTCACCACGTCCGGTGTCGCGTCGATATCAAGGTCGATGCGGAACTGGCCATCAAAGCGGGGCGCGGGCCTGTCCGGATCGGTATCGCCCTGCGGATCGTGGCGCGGGGTCACTGCATCGGGATCGTACAACAGTGCGATTTCCTGTTCGGTGTCGTTGGCAAATCCCATCACCGCCTTGCGAGCGCGGATGCCTGCGGCCCTGGCAAACGCCTGTAGCGCGCGCACGGTCTGGCGGCGGCTGTTCTGGTCGGGCGCCTCGATCACCATCACCGCATCGGCATCAAGCGCCCGGAAAACCCGGGTCAGCGCCGCGATCTGATCGGCGCGGGTCACGTCATAGCGCCCGGACCAGCCGCCGTCGGCCCGCAGACGGCCGGCGTTGTCGAACAGCGCGTTGAACCATTCGACGTTATAGGTGGCGATCCTCACGGCGCGGCGCCGGATGCGATTTCCTCCCAGGCGCGGTTGATCGCGATCAGGCGGCGTTCGCCGACCTTCACCGCCTCTTCCGGCACGCCCCGCGCGATCAGCCGGTCGGGATGATTGTCGCGCACCAACTGACGCCAGGCGGCGCGGACCTCGTCCAAGGGCGTGCCCGGCTCAAGCCCCAGGATCGCCCAGGGGTCGGGGTCGGCATCTGGCACGAACCGGGCGCGCAGGCTGCGAAACTCGCGCGGCGACAGGCCGAAGATCGCACCGACCTCCGTCAGGAATTCATCCTCTTGCGGGTGGTAATAGCCATCGGCGGCGGCGATGTGAAACAGGCTTTCCATCAGGTCCAGCAGCGTCTGGTGGCCGTCCTCGAACATCTTTCTGATCCGCCGGGCGTAGTCGTCGAAGCCCGCGACATCCTCGCGTGCCAGGTTGAACACGCGGGCCGCGTTCTGGGCCTCGCCTTCGGGAATGATAAATACCTCGCGGAACGCCGAGACCTCGTCGCGGGTCACCAGCCCATCGGCCTTGGCCATCTTGGCGCTGAGCGCGATCACCGCGATGGCAAAGGCGACCGAGAGTTCGGGCGGCGTGCGCAAACGCTCAAAGATGACGGCAAGGCTTTCGCCCGCCGTGAGCGCCGCGATGGCATCGGAAATGCGGGTCCAGATCGACATGCGCGCCAGCTTAACGCCGCGGCGCGGCAATGTCAGCGTGGGAATCCGGTCCGGCACCCCGTGACAGTCGGCGGCAAATTCGCTAAATCCCGCTGGGAAAACCACGCTAGGGGTGCGCGATGACCAGACAACCGATCGGGTCTGCCAGCCCTCGGAACCCGGGACCGCCCGTGCTGATCGATCTGCCACGATTCCGGGCCCGCAGTGTGCGCGCCTCGGACGCCTCGCAAGAAATCGCCGACTGGTTCGCCGACGCCGAGCGTGTCGCCCCGCTGAATATGGCGCCGCGGCGGCTGTCGGTGCCCGACCTGCGCCGGTTCTTCGCCAGTTTCGACAACCGGACCCGTTATCTCGTGGCCTTGCTGGCCAAGCCTGATGAGGCGCCGTGCGGGTTCTTTCACTCCGAGATCGACCCTACGCACCGGGTTTCGCGGATCTCTTATCTGAATGGCCCGAACCACGTCTCGGCCCGCCGCGCGATGGCCTGCCTCGGCCTGCCGCTGCTAAGGCTGCAGTTCCGGCGGACCATTGTCGAAAAGGTCGTGGCCCAGGTCGCGCAAAGCAATGTGGCGATCGCCACCCATATCGAACGGATCGGGTTCAAGCGCGAGGGTCTCTTGCGGGCGCAGGTCAGGTCGTGGACCGGCGAAGGCCGGATCGATCAGATTTTCTACGGACTGCTGCCGGATGATCTGCCCAGCGCTCAGAACCGGAAGGTATAGCCCAGTCTGAGACTGCTGACATAGGGATCGACCTGTCCCGACACGCCACCGAAAGACGTCTCGTCCGAGGCTTTGAAATCGGCGTAGACATATTCCACCGACAGATGCCCGCCCGGCCGGATCTGATATTCCATCCCGATGCCCGCCGCCGTGCCGCGCAGAGTGTCCGAAGAGGTGAGCGAACTGCCGATGATATCGACCGCGGTTGTCTCGATCCGCATGAACGCCAGACCGCCGCTTGCATAGACATGCATCCGCTCCGACACCGGCACACCGACGCGACCCCGCACCGTGGCGAACCAGTCGGAACTGCTGTAAAACCCCTTGCCCGCCGTGATGATGTCTTCGGTGCCCGCAGCGTCGATATCGGCGACGAACCCCATGGTCAGGTTGCCGACCGGAAAATCATAGCCCGCGCCCGCATAGACACCCTGGTTCGTGCCGGACACATCCGGGGTGAACCAGGTGCCGGTCGGGCGCAGTTCGGTATTCGCCGAACTGATCCCGAAGGTCAGGAACGACCCCGTCCACTCACCGGCCTCGGCTGCCGTCACAGCGCCAAGCGAAAGACCCAGGGCCAGTGCCGACAATGCTGCTTTTTTGACCATAACCACGCTCCTTGCGCCTTCCTGCCTGGCAATCTATCGCCCAATTCAAAACACGGCTACGCGGCGCGTCACTCAGCCGCCAGAATCAGATTATCCGTTGCAAAAATAGGACATTTCCCTCAACCGGTGGCAGTCGGCGACCGGTAGCGAGGCGGCCGTCACAGACGCTTTTGCATCAGGATCAGGTCCTGCCACCGGCCGAATTTGAACCCGACCTCGGGCAGACGGGCGATCTGGGCATATCCCAGGGCGGCGTGAAACGCGATGCCACCGCTGTTGGCCGCCGAAACCCCGGCGATCATGTTGCGACCGCCTGCCTTGCGCGCTGCGTCCTCAAGTCTGGCCATCAGTGCCCGACCCAACCCACGGCCACGTGCATCGGGGGCCAGGAGGACCGAGTGTTCAAAGCAGCGCGCATAGCCATCACCTGGCCGGAATTGTCCGAAGCTGGCAAAGCCCAGCACCGCGCCCGAATCTTCCGCCACCAGAAACGGATGCCCCGCCTGACGCTTGTCGGCCAGGATCGTGGCGATATCGGCGGGCGATTTCTCGGTGCTGGTAAAGGTGATAAGCGAGTCGCGGATCGAGGTGTTCCATAGCGCGCGAAGCGATTCGATATCACTCTCGCTTGCGGCGCGGATCATGCCAGCACCCGCAGCCCATGCGGCGTCTCGATCTCGGCGCAAAGCGCCTTTTGCGTACCTGCCTCGATGACGATCCGGGGATCGTCCAGCCAACCCGCCAAAGCCGCGCGCAAGGCGTCAGCCTGCGGATGCGCGATCACCAGACGGGCCAGCCTGCACCCGGCCTCGGGCAGTTGCCGCGCCGGATGCAGATCGCCACGCCACTCGATCAGCGCCGGACAGGCGCCACCGAACGGCAGCCGACCATCCTCTGGGATCGCCATCCGCCAGCGATAATCGCCGCGTTTCAGGTCGTGAATGCGCCCGGTGCCGTCAGGTGACGCCGCGACCGCACCCGCAAGATCGTCGGTGCGCGCGACCCAGTTGGTCAGCCGAGGTGTGCCGATGAAATTGTCCAGATCGAACCATCTGGGCCGCCCGGGCGCGACGGCATCGGGGTCGATCGCGATCACCTCAAGATAGGTCGCAGCACCCAGCGACAGTAACCGGTTGTGCGTGCCCATATGCGGATGCGCGCCACCGGGGCCAAGGCTTGCACCCAAAGCCGCCTCGACCACCTCGACCCCCTCGGCAAGGGTCGCGGCACTGACCGCAAGATGGTCCAGGATCAGCACCACGCCCCGCCTTTCATTCTGGCACAAACAGCCCCGCGCAGAGCGCTGCCGCGCTATCCACCCGCCCGCGCCGCCCGGATCAGCGCCAGGATATCCTGTGCGGCCTGCGGAATATTTGTGCCCGGCCCGAAGATTGCTTTGACCCCGGCATCCTTCAAAAAAGCGTAATCCTGCTGCGGGATCACGCCGCCGCAGATCACCAGAATCTCGCCCGCGCCCGCCGCCTCCAGCGCCTTGACCAACTTTGGCGCCAGCGTCTTGTGCCCTGCCGCCTGGCTGGAGATGCCGACGACATGTACGTCGTTGTCCACGGCATCTTGTGCGGCCTCTTCCGGGGTCTGGAACAGCGGCCCGACATCGACATCGAAACCGATATCGGCGAAGGCCGTGGCGATCACCTTGGCGCCCCGGTCATGCCCGTCCTGCCCCATCTTGACGACCAGCATGCGCGGTCGCCGCCCCTCTTCCTCGGCGAATGCCTCGACGTCCTTCTGGATTGCGGCAAACCCTTCGTCGCCCTCATAGGCGGCACCATAGACCCCTGCCAATGTCTTCACCTCCGCCCGATGCCGCCCGAATGTCTTTTCCATCGCCGATGAAATCTCTCCCACCGTCGCCCGTGCCCGCGCCGCCTCCGGCAAGGGCAACCTTCTGGCGCTGGCAGTCGAGGCGGCGGCCTGCTCAAGCACCGCAAGGGCGCCGTCGCAGGCCACCCCGTCGCGGGTGGTACGGATGCTCTGCAATCGCGCCACCTGCGCCTCGCGCACCGAAACATTGTCGACATCGCGGATATCGATCGGGTCTTCCGTCTCCAACCGGAACCGATTGACCCCGACAATCACCTCTTCGCCCCGGTCCACCGCCGCCTGCCGCCGCGCCGCCGCCTCCTCGATGCGCAGCTTCGGCATGCCAGACGCCACCGCCTTGGTCATGCCGCCCATCGCCTCGACCTCTTCGATCAGCTTCCATGCTTCCTCGGCCAGATCGGCGGTCAGCTTTTCGACGTAATAGGACCCCGCCAGCGGATCGACGACCTTCGTGACCTTGGTTTCGTTCTGCAGGATCAGCTGCGTATTGCGCGCGATCCGCGACGAGAAATCGGTGGGCAGGGCAATCGCCTCGTCGAAACTGTTGGTATGCAGCGACTGGGTGCCGCCCAGAACCGCCGACATCGCCTCGTAAGCGGTGCGGATGATGTTGTTGTAGGGGTCCTGCTCCTGCAAGGACACGCCGGAGGTCTGGCAATGCGTGCGCAGCATCAAGCTGACCGGCTTCTTCGGTTCGAACTCTGACATGATCCGGTGCCACAAGAACCGCGCGGCGCGCAGCTTGGCGGCTTCCATGAAGAAATTCATGCCAATGGCAAAGAAGAACGACAACCGCCCGGCAAAGGCATCCACATCCATGCCGCGCGCAATCGCCGTGCGCACATATTCGCGCCCGTCGGCCAGCGTGAATGCCAGCTCTTGCACCAGCGTCGAGCCCGCCTCTTGCATGTGGTAGCCGGAAATAGAAATCGAGTTGAAACGCGGCATCTCGGCGGCGGTATATTCGATGATGTCGGCGACGATCCGCATCGAGGGTTCGGGCGGATAGATATAGGTGTTGCGCACCATGAATTCCTTCAGAATGTCGTTCTGGATCGTGCCCGACAGGGCGGCGCGATCCACCCCTTGCTCCTCGCCCGCCACGATGAACGAGGCCAGAACCGGTATCACCGCACCGTTCATCGTCATCGAGACGGAAACTTCGTCCAGCGGAATCCCGTCGAACAGGATCTTCATGTCTTCTACGCTGTCTATCGCCACGCCCGCCTTGCCGACATCGCCCTCGACGCGGGGATGATCGCTGTCATAGCCCCGGTGCGTGGCCAGATCGAAGGCAACGGAAACCCCCTGCTGCCCGCCCGCCAGCGCCTTGCGGTAAAAGGCGTTCGATTCCTCCGCCGTCGAGAACCCGGCATACTGCCGGATCGTCCACGGACGGCCCGCATACATCGTCGCCTTCGGCCCGCGTGTGTAAGGCGCATGCCCCGGCATCGCGCCCATATGCGCCAGCCCCTCGACATCGCCCGCGTCATAGACCGGCTTGACCGCGATCCCCTCGGGCGAGGCCCAGGTCAGGCCCGCAGGATCGCCGCCCTTCAGTTCCTTCTGCGCAAGCTTCTGCCACTCGGCCCGGTCCTTGGTCATGCGCTGTCCTTTCGTGGTTCGTCCGATCGGTCCGAAACCTGATGTCCGACGCACCCTATTCGCGGAAATCCTGCCAGTCGGGCACCCGGCCAAAGACGATCTTGGCGCCAGTATAGGCCACCCGGTGGTGGGGCGCCTCGCCAAAGCGGATCGTGTCCTGTCCGTATTTCTGGTTCAGCCGGTCCAGACTGTGGCAAAGTGCCTCGGCTGGTGTGCTTTCGCCAGAGGCGCGCGCCTCGAAAAGATCGGGAATATGTTCGGCCACCGGTACCAGCCCGCCCAGCGCGATATCGACGGCCTTCAAGGGTTGGCGGGGCACGGCGGGCCAGAGATGCGCGAGGCAATCCAGAAAAACGAACGTGTCCTGCGTCGCGGCAAAGCTGCGGTCGTGTCCGCCGCGCCCTTCGCCGTGCAGCCGCCACCCCACCGACAGCCGCC
>JBBKVJ010000020.1:0-4107 GCA_037968375.1 Paracoccaceae bacterium
CCGACCAACGACAATTTCTGGATGATGGGGCCGACCGGCCCCTGTGGACCCTGCACAGAAATCTTCTACGACCACGGCGACCACATTCCGGGTGGCCCGCCGGGCAGCGCGCAGGAGGACGGCGACCGGTTCATCGAAATCTGGAACCTTGTCTTCATGCAGAACGAGCAATTCGCGGATGGCACGATGCGCCCCTTGGACATGCAGTCGATCGACACCGGCATGGGGCTAGAGCGGATCGGCGCGCTGTTGCAGGGCAAGCACGACAATTACGATACCGACCTGATGCGATCCCTGATCGAGGCGTCCGCACATGCCACCCATTCCGACCCCGACGGGCCGGGAAAGGTGCATCACCGGGTGATCGCCGACCACCTCCGCTCGACCTCGTTCCTGATCGCCGACGGTGTGATGCCGTCAAGCGAGGGACGCGGCTATGTACTGCGCCGGATCATGCGCCGCGCGATGCGGCATGCGCATCTCTTGGGCGCGGACGAGCCGTTGATGCATCGGCTGGTCGGCGCACTGATCGCACAGATGGGCCAAGCCTATCCGGAACTGACCCGCGCCAAGGCACTGATCACCGAGACGCTGAAGCAGGAGGAAGAACGCTTCAAGCAGACCCTCGACCGCGGCCTGGGGCTGCTCGATGAAGAATTGGCCAGCCTGCCCGAAGGTGGGGCACTTTCGGGGGCCACAGCGTTCAAGCTTTACGATACGTTCGGCTTTCCGCTTGACCTGACGCAGGATGCGCTGCGCGAGAAGGGTCGTACCGTCGATACCGACGGTTTCGACGCGGCGATGGCCGAGCAGAAGGCCAAGGCCCGCGCCGCTTGGGCCGGTTCGGGCGAGACCACGGATGCGGCGATCTGGTTCGACATCGCCGAGGAAAATGGCGCCACCGAATTTCTGGGCTATGACACCGAGCGTGCCGAGGGTCAGATCGTGGCACTGGTCAAGGATGGCGCGACGCTGGCAGAGGCGAAACAGGGCGACACGCTGGCCATTGTGGTGAACCAGACGCCGTTCTATGCCGAGTCAGGCGGCCAGATCGGCGACACCGGCACGGTCACGACCGAAACCGGAAAGGCCCGCATCACCGACACCAAAAAGGTGGCGGGCGTTTTCCTGCATCTGGCCGAGGTCACCGAGGGAGTGCTGAGGCCTGGCGTTGCGGCGGTGCTAAAGGTCGATCACGCGCGCCGGACGGCAATCCGCGCCAACCATTCCGCGACGCATCTCTTGCACGAGGCATTACGCGCAGCGCTTGGCGATCACGTCGCACAGCGCGGTTCGCTGAACGCGGAAGACCGGCTGCGGTTCGATTTCTCACACGCCAAGGCGATGAGCGCCGCTGAACTGGACGGCGTCGAGGCCGAGGTCAACGCCTATATCCGCCAGAACTGCCCGGTCGAGACCCGGATCATGACGCCCGACGATGCCCGGGGCCTGGGCGCGCAGGCGCTTTTTGGCGAGAAATACGGCGACGAGGTGCGCGTCGTCTCGATGGGCAAGGACACGGGCTCGGGCAAGGGCGCGGACAAGGCAACCTATTCGATCGAGCTGTGCGGCGGCACCCATGTCCGCCAGATCGGCGACATCGGCGGTTTCGTCTTGCTGGGCGATTCTGCGTCATCGGCGGGCGTTCGGCGGATCGAGGCGCTGACCGGCGAGGCGGCGCGGCAGCATCTGGGCGCCGAAGCCAGGCGTGTGGCCGCGATCGCGGCGATGCTGAAGACGCAGCCGGCTGATCTGGCCGACCGGGTGAAGACCCTTCTGGACGAGCGCAAGGCGCTGCAGAACGAGGTCGCACAGCTGCGCCGGGATCTTGCGATGGGCGCCGGTTCCGGTGGCGGCGGTGACGAGGTAAAACCAAGAAATATCAGCGGCATACCGTTTCTTTCTCAAGTGCTGACCGGGGTGGCTGGCAAGGACCTGCCGGCACTGATCGACGCGCATAAATCGCGGATCGGCTCGGGTGCAATCTTGCTGATCGCCGAGGCGGGCGGCAAGGCGGCGGTGGCCGCAGGCGTCACGGCGGATCTGACCCCGCGGCTTTCGGCGGTGGATATCGTCAAGGCTGCGGCGGCGGAACTGGGCGGCAAAGGCGGCGGCGGCAGGCCCGACATGGCGCAGGCCGGTGGTGCCAGTGCCGAGAATGCCGAGGCCGCGATCAAGGCGGCGGAAGCCGTGATAGGAGGATAGATGACAGCCCTATGGATCGCCCATGTCGAGGTGACCGATGCCGAGGCCTATGGCCGCTATGCGGCACTGGCCACAAAAATCATCCCAGCACATGGTGGCACGTTCATCGCCCGCGCCGGACGCTACCGGCAGATGGAGGGCACCGACCGGCCACGCAACGTGGTGGCCCGGTTTCCAAGCTTCGAGGCGGCGCTGGCCTGTTACGAAAGCGCTGACTACCAGGCGGCAATGGCGCATGCCAAAGGCGCGTCGACGCGTGAGTTGGTGATCGTGGAAGAAACCCCGGCCTGATCGCCCAAAGGGCGCCGCACATCGTCTGTGCACCCCTGCGCCTTTGCCGCCGCGCCCATCGGCCCATATGGTCAGGTGTTGCCAACGCAAAGGAGTGCGCGGAATGCTGACCCAGATCAACGGACTGCACCATGTCACCTCGATGGCGCGGGATGCCAGGCAGAACAACGCCTTCTTCACCGGCACGCTTGGCCTTCGCCGGGTCAAGAAGACGGTGAATTTCGACGCGCCGGATGTCTATCACCTCTATTACGGCGACGGTCAGGGCACGCCCGGCACGGTGATGACCTACTTTCCGTTCCCGAACATCGCGCCGCGTCGCCCGGGCACCGGCGAGGTCGGCACCACGAGTTTTTCGGTGCCGGAAGGTGCGCTTGGCTTTTGGCGTGCGCGGTTGGCCGAGGCGGGGGTAGGCGATCTGGCCGAGGACAGCCGTTTTGGCGCGGCGCGGCTGACGATTTCGGGCCCCGATCACGACGATTTCGCGCTGGTCGAGGTGCCCGGCGATAGTCGCGCGCCCTGGACCGGCGGCGAGGTTGGCGCCGATCATGCGATCCGGGGGTTTCATTCCGTGACACTGCGGCTGGCCGACAGCACTGCGACGGCGGAACTTTTGCGCTTCATGGGTTATGTCGATGCCGGGCGTGAAGGCGCGGTGACGCGGCTGGTGCGGGATGGTGGAAACGGAGCGGATGTCGTTGATATCGAAGAGCATTCAGGATTGGACCCGGCCCGCCAAGGTGCCGGATCGGTGCATCACATCGCATTCTCGGTGACCGATCACGTGGCGCATGTTGCGGTCCGTAAGGCGATTGCCGACACCGGCTATGATGTCACCCCGGTTATCGACCGCGACTATTTCCGGGCGATTTACTTTCGCTCACCGGGTGGCGTGCTTTTCGAAGTGGCGACGAACGAACCCGGCTTCGATAGCGATGAAGACCCCGCCCATCTGGGCGAGGCGCTGAGGCTGCCCGAGCAGCATGAACACTTGCGCGGCTGGCTTGACGGACATCTTCAGCCGCTCGGCTGAACCGCTGGCGAGGCATAGGCGCGGGCGGCCATTACGATCTGCACGTCCTAGACATATTCCAAATTATATATATGTTGCACCCGGCAAGCCGGATCGAGGCACGGATGCCCCGTGTGCGCCGGATTGAATGGATTAAGCCGTGACCCGCTTCAGCCATCTGACCCGCTATCTGCCGATCCTTGACTGGGGCCGCAGCTACAACAGAGACATCGCGATAAACGATCTCGTCGCGGCGGTGATCGTCACGATCATGCTGATCCCGCAATCGCTTGCCTATGCACTTCTGGCGGGGCTGCCGGCCGAGATGGGTCTCTACGCCTCGATCCTGCCGTTGATCGCCTATGCGATCTTCGGAACCTCTCGGGCGTTGGCGGTGGGGCCGGTCGCGGTGGTCAGCCTGATGACCGCAGCGGCGGTCGGCAACCTGGCACTTCAGGGCACTGCGGAATATGTCGCGGCGGCGATCACGCTGGCCTTCCTGTCCGGGCTGATACTCTTGGCCATGGGGGTGTTCCGGCTGGGATTCCTGGCCAACTTCCTGTCGCACCCGGTGATCGCGGGCTTCATCACGGCAAGCG
>JBBKVJ010000021.1:0-20954 GCA_037968375.1 Paracoccaceae bacterium
GACCCTCAACGGCGTCCGGCAGCGCCGTCCGGTCGGTAAGACCCGCTGGCGGCACCACCGGCGCGGTCAACCGCAGCGTGACAAGCGTCGGCAGGACATCGCGCTTGACGCGGGTGCCCTTCGGCAGGATCTGCGCCGCCGCGGCAGTTTCGCCAAAGAACGGCTCGCCGGTGAAACTGCCACCTTTGGGCCGTGCCACGACCGAAACCGGATTGAAGTCATGCTCGACCGCAAAGGCCTCGGCCTCGGCCATCGTTTCCCGCGCGACGACGGCGACATGCAGCATCTCGCCGTCGGATTCGTAGTCGAAGGCCAGTTCGCTGACCGGATAGGGCGTGATCCCGTCCAACGCACGGCCGATCGCCGCGCGCCGCTCGGCGTCGTCGCGACCGGGGCTGGCGATGCTGGTGTAAAGAACCTGACTTTCCGGCAGAATCAGCTTGGTGGTGATCTCGCCCTTGCACGCTTCCAGTGCGGCCGCGCGCAGCTTGGCAAGCCGACCTTTCAGGGCAGGTGTGTAAAGTCCGGCTTCGCCCATCAGTTCCCAGCCGCGCGGCAACCTGCGCAGCAAGGATATTCCCTCTAACGAGAGGTTCAGGGCAAAATTGGGCTTCATCGGCCTCAACGTCATGGTTTTCAGGCGCACCTGTCGGCGGCACGCGGGCGATATCGGAGTGTTACAGCAGCTTTTCGCCAGAGGAAAGAATAACGCCAAGGATTGCCTTGCGATAGGCGTCATACAGCGCAATGACTGCCATGAAAGGGAGACAAGTCATGAACATTCTGCGTCCGATTGTCGTTTCGCTACTTTTTGCAACCGCAGCTTGGGCAGAGGATTCCCAGCGGATCACCATTACCGGCGAGGGCCAGGTCGAGGCCGCGCCCGACATGGCGACGATTACGCTGGGCGTCAGTGCCGAGGCGGAAACCGCCAAGGCGGCGATGGACGAGACCTCGGCCCGCGTTGCGGCCCTGTTGCAGCGGCTGGGTGAGGACGGGGTCGAAGCGCGCGACATCCAGACCTCGGATCTGTCGCTGAACCCGGTCTGGGATCACCGGAACGATCAGCCGGAACGGCCCCGGATCAGTGGCTTCAGCGCCGCGAACACGGTAACCGTCCGGGTCCGCGCGCTGGACAACCTGGGCGGGGTTCTCGACGGCGTGCTCGAGGTTGGTGCCAATACGTTCAACGGGCTCAGCTTTGGCCTGCAGGACCCGCAGCCGACACTGGATGAGGCGCGCAAGGCGGCGGTCGCCGATGCCCGGCGCAAGGCCGAGCTTTACGCGATGGCGGCGGGGGTCACGTTGGGCGGCATCGCGTCGATCGCCGAAGACCACAACCAGGCCGGCCCGCAGCCGATGTTCCGGATGGAGGCAGCGATGGATTCCGGATCAATGCCAGTCGCGGCGGGCGAGTTGAGCATAGCGGCCCGGGTCATCATCTCGTGGGATATCGCACCCTAGAAAAGCAAGTCTTCTGCGCAGAACCGGCGCCGCGAGTTGTCTGCGAAAACTCTGATTTTTCGCAGAAAAATCGTGGCGCCACCGAAACTTCGCAGAAGGTTCGCCGCCTGGGGCGTCAGCCCACCGCCTTGGCCAAAGCCTGCTCCAGATCGGCAATCAGGTCGGCGGCATCTTCAGTGCCGATCGACAGCCGCACCGTGTTCGCCGCTGCACCCGCCGCCTCCTGCTGTTCGGGCGTCAGTTGGCGGTGCGTGGTCGAGGCGGAATGGATGATCAACGACCGCGTGTCGCCCAGGTTCGCGACATGGCTGAACAGCTCGACCGCATTCACCAGCTTGACGCAGGCGTCATAGCCGTCCTTCAGCGTGAAGGTGAACAGCGCCCCCGCGCCCTTCGGGCAGATCGCCTTGATCCGCTTGGCATAGGGCGAGGACGGCAGCCCGGCATAGGTCACCGCCGCGACTTCGGGACGCTTTTCCAGCCACTTCGCCACCTGCATCGCGTTGGCGACATGCTTGTCCATCCGCAGCGATAGCGTCTCGATGCCCATCAGCGTGTAATGCGCGCCCTGCGGGTTCATCGTCATGCCCAGATCGCGCAACCCGATGGCGATGCTGTAGAAGGTAAAGGCCAACCCGCCGAAGGTCTCGTGGAACTTCAGCCCGTGATAGGCGGGCTCGGGTTCGCTCAGCGACGGGAACTTGCCGGACTTCGACCAGTCAAACTTGCCCGAATCGACCACCGCGCCGCCGGTGACGGTGCCGTTGCCGGTCAGGTATTTCGTCGTCGAATGCACCACCAGCGTGGCGCCCAGATCAAACGGGCGGCAGAGGTAGGGCGTCGCCGAGGTATTGTCGACGATCAGCGGGATACCGGCCGCATCGGTGATCTTTGCGATCGCCGGGATGTCGGTGATATAGCCGCCGGGGTTGGCAATCGATTCGCAGAACACCGCGCGGGTGTTGTCGTCGATGGCCGCCTTGACCGCTGCCTCATCGTCGAAATCGACGAACTTGGCCGACCAGCCGAATTTCCGGATCGTGTTGGTGAACTGCTGCACCGTGCCGCCGTACAACCGGGTCGAGGCGACGATGTTCAGCCCCGGCGCCATCAGCGGAAACAGCGCCATGATCTGTGCCGCATGTCCCGACGAACAGCAAACCGCCCCGGCACCGCCCTCCAGCGTTGCAATCCGTTCCTGCAGCACCGCGACCGTGGGGTTGGTCAGCCGCGAATAGATAAAGCCGAGTTCCTGCAGGTTGAACAGCGCTGCCGCATGATCCGCATCGCGGAACACGAAGGCCGTTGACTGGTAGATCGGCGTTTGCCGCGCGCCGGTGGCGGGATCGGGCTTTGCGCCAGCGTGGATCTGCAGCGTTTCAAAGCCGTGTTTTGCGGTCTCGGACATCGGGGTTCCTCCTGGCGGAATTCGGTTCGCGGCGGACGTTAGGGCAAGCAGGCGGGGTCGGCAACGGGGTGGCATGCCTAGAGCGCATGGAAGCCGATACCCATTACTCGCGCAGCATAGGGCAGCGGCTGACCGCGGGCTGCCGCGTGCCACGCCAAAGGTTGCCGCTTTATGATCGAACATCGCCTGACTTCAATCGTCGCACCAACGTCACCATAGCGGCTGCCCGGGGGGCGGTCAGCCGCTGCCCGACGGGCTACGCCCTTGTCACCGGGCGGGGTGTTTGGTTCGGACGGCTATCTTGCGCGCATTCAGGACGGGGGCCATCACGCCTCTATCGCATCCAGAACCCTTCCGACTTCAGCCGATTTCGAATCGCCTGTTCGCGCCTTGGAAGATTATCGCGGTCGAACAGTGCCCGCGCTTTCTGGCCACGACCCTGATAGACCAGCCGCTTGATCGGATCGTAGTCCTTCAGCACCTTCTTCACCTTGTTCGGCGCCGCAATAGCCTCCAGCACCTCGACCACCCGGTCGGCCTCGCGCGCATATAACAGCGACAGTACCCGCCAGTGGCAGGTCACATCGCCGTCCAGCCCTGCAAGCGCGGGCCCCGGACGACCGCCGCCAAGCGATTGGATCACCAAAGGCAGCGCCACCTGATCCAGCCAGGGGTCCAGAACCTGGCAGACCAGCGTCTCGGGCGGGTCGTCGCGGATCGCCAGCGCGTAGTCCAAAAACCGCGCGCCGAACAGCTTTGGGCAGGCGCCGAAAAACCAGCCTGCGTTGAAGTAGAGATACCTCCCCCAGTATTCGTCCGGTTGGGTCAGGTCCAGCGTCGGTTCAAACTCCAGCCCGAATTTCTCGTAGAGCGAGCGCCAGATATCTCCATAGCCCGGCCCATAGGCCTCGATCTCGGGCCAGGTGCCGGTGCGTTTCATCGAGGCCGAGGGCCGGTCCCAGGGAAACGCCACCCGCGCCAGATCGCCGGTGATCAGCGTGTCGGTATCGAAGAAAACGAAGGGTTCGCCTTCGGGCAGCGCGGCCAGCGCCTCGATCTTGTTGCCCTGCGGGTAGGCCTGGCCGAAATGCCGGTTCTCGAAGGGCAGGATTTCGGCGCCGAGATCTTCCAGGAGCGCGCGCACCGGATTGCTGATCCTGGTGTCGCCGCGCCAGAGGTCGCCGGGCTGCGGTTCGGCCACGAAGAGGCGCCCGGCGAAATCGGGGGCAGAGTGGCGCAGCGAGGCGGCAAAGAAAACCGCCTCGTATTCCAGGCGGCCCTTTTGGGCGACGATCATCAGGTTGAAGGGGGCGGGGCGCGGCACGCGGTCTCCTTAGGGGCGCGTTTATCTTTCGAGCGAGGCTGTTAGTATCGTTGGCACCGAACTGGGGCAAGAGGAGGGCGGCGATGATGCGTGCGGTTGTTATGGCGGTGGCGATCGGATTGGCGGCGGCGCCAGCAGCGGCGCAGGGCTTTACCACGGCGGCAGATGTGCGCCCGATCCTGGAGATGACCCAGATGAACTGGGTCGCGGTACGCGAATATGACGGGCAGGATCTGGTGTATTTCACCGGTCTCTTGAGTTGGCGCTGCGGGCTTGAGGCGGTGTTCTACCGGGTGAACGGCGCCGAAGAGGTAGCGCTTGAGATGGAGCCTTGCCACGAGGGCACCGCCCAGCCGAACGCGATCACCGCCGAGGCCGGGATGATTTACATCACCCAGCCCCTGGGGTCGGTCGCCAGCGTCGCGGTGCGGGTGGTTTATGACGATGGCAAGGAGGCTTCGGTGAAGGTGGCAAGGGCGCAGATCTTGATGCCCTGAGGGTGCAAGCGGAGAGGATCCGCTTAAGCGCAACCGAGGGCAGCGGCTGACCGTCGTGCCATAGGCACGCCTACGGCATGACGGGGCGGTCAGCCGGTGCCCGGCGGGCTTCGCCCTTGTCACCGGGCTTGGGTGCTGCGTGGAAGGTCAGGCGGGTGTGAATCGCAGGCTCAGACACGACATGCCGCCATCCAGCTTGGCGCATTCGCTGTTGCCGATCTCGCGGATATCATAGCCCGCCTTCGTCAGCCGCCGGGCGGTCTTTGGAAAACCCGCAGGCATCAGCACCAGATCGTTAACACGGATTGCATTCGCCGCCGCCTCTTCGCCCTCGGCCACGTCGATCACCTTGTAGTCCGTGAAGCACCCCGAGGCCGACAGCCGCGTCGTGGCGAGGATCGTTTCGCCGTCCAGCAGCGAACAATCGGTCTTGAAATGCAAAACACCCGGCGGCGTTTCGACCTCGCGCACCTCATGCCCCCACGGCACCACGATCCGCGCCAGCGCCGCGATCCCCGCCGCATCGGTGCGGGCCGAGCGACCGACCAGAATCTCGGCCCCGGTCACCAGAATGTCACCGCCTTCGATATAGCCGTCACCGATGGTCTCGACGCGGCTGTAAAGCGCGCCCAGATGCGGCGCCATTTCAGCCGCCTCGCCCAGCCGAGACGGCGCACCGGGGCGCATCACCACAGCACCTTCCGGCAGGCAAAGGGCGGTATCCTCGACGAACTGCGCATCGGGAAAGTCTGGTAAAGGTCCAAGTTCGATCACCTTGACGCCCGCCTCGCGCAGCGCCGCGACATAATCGGCATGATGCGCTCGCATCAGCGCGATGTCCGGCGCACCGGTATCGACGGCGCGCAGGCCATTGGCCACGCTGTCGGCAGGCGCACGGGTGATCGCATGGCTGAAACGATACGAACGGTCTGGCATGGTCGGCGGCTCCGTCTGGTCCTAGTGGCCTGTTCTAGCACCTGATAGATCAAAGGGCGACGACCTCGTAGCGCCCCGCCCTTGCGAACCACAGGGAATTTGGGGCAGGGGTTAGGGACCAGCGCAAGGGATCGCCGCATGAACCAGCCCGTCCTTGATACCTCGCCAAAAGTCTCCGACGAGGTCCGCCAGACCACCTGCTACATGTGCGCCTGCCGCTGCGGCATCAACGTGCACATGAAAGAGGGTAAAGTCGCCTATATCGAGGGCAACCGCGATCATCCGGTGAACAAGGGCGTTCTCTGCGCCAAGGGCAGTGCCGGGATCATGCAGGTCAACGCGCCGTCGCGGCTGCGCGCACCACTGAAACGTGTTGGCCCGCGCGGCTCGGGCGAGTTTCAGGAGATCAGCTGGGACGAGGCGCTGGATATCGCCACCGGCTGGCTCGCACCCCTGCGCGAAAAGGCGCCGGAAAAGCTGGCGTTCTTCACCGGGCGCGACCAGTCGCAAAGTTTCACCTCGTTCTGGGCGCAGAATTTTGGCACCCCGAACTATGCCGCCCACGGCGGGTTTTGCTCGGTCAACATGGCCACCGCAGGCATCTACACGATGGGCGGTGCGTTTTGGGAATTTGGTCAGCCCGACTGGGACCATACCAAGCTTTTCATGATCTTCGGCGTCGCCGAGGATCACGACAGCAACCCGATCAAGATGGGCCTGGGCCGGATCAAGGAACGCGGCGCCAAGGTGATCGGGGTGAACCCGATCCGCACCGGCTATAACGCCATCGCCGACGAATGGGTGGGCATCACGCCGGGCACTGATGGGCTGTTCATCCTGGCGCTGGTGCATGAGTTGTTTCGGGCGGGCAAGATCGACCTCGACTATCTGGCCCGGATGACCAACGCGCCTGCGCTGATCGACGCAGACCCGGATAGCCCGAACCACGGTCTTCTGCTGCGCGACAGTGACGGCAAGCTGATCGTCATCGACCGCGCCACCGGCAAGCCTGCGGCGTTCGATGCCAAGGGCGTGCGGCCCGATCTGGCCGGGACCCTGAAGACAGGCGGCACCACCCACCGCACCGTGTTCCAGCACATGGCCGAGCGCTACATGGCGCCGGGTTACGCCCCCGAGGCGGTGGCGGACCGCTGCGGCATTCCCGCCGCCCGCATTCGCGCGATTGCCGCCGAACTGGCCCATACCGCGTTCGAAGAGGCGTTCGAACTGCCCATCGCCTGGACCGATTTCCGGGGCGAACGTCACGAAACGATGACTGGCCGCCCGGTGTCATTCCACGCGATGCGCGGCATCTCGGCCCATGCCAACGGCTTTCAGACCTGCCGCGCCCTGCACATCCTGCAGATCATCCTTGGCACCGTCGAGGTGCCCGGCGGCTTCCGCTTCAAGCCGCCCTATCCCAAACCCGTCGAAGCTCACCCGCGCCCGCATGCCGGTGTCCGCGTCGGCCAGCCGCTGGCCGGTCCGCATCTGGGCTTTGTCCTCGGCCCCGACGATCTGCAGATCGACGACGAAGGCCGGGCGAAACGCATCGACAAGGCCTTCACCTGGGAAAACCCGATGTCGGCACACGGGCTGATGCACATGGTGATCTCGAACGCGCATGCCGGCGATCCCTACAAGATCGACACGCTGTTCATGTATATGGCGAACATGTCGTGGAACAGCTCGATGAACATCAAGGGTGTGACCCAGATGCTGACCGACAAGGACGCGTCGGGCGAGTATGTCATCCCGCGGATCATCTATTCCGATGCCTATTCCTCGGAAATGGTCGCCTATGCCGACCTGATCCTGCCCGACACCACCTATCTTGAACGCCACGACTGCATCAGCCTTCTGGACCGGCCGATTTCCGAAGCGGACGGCGCCGCCGATGCAATCCGCTGGCCGGTTGTGGAACCCGACCGCGACGTGCGCGGCTTCCAATCGGTGCTGTGCGATCTTGGCGCGCGGCTGGAACTGCCGGGGTTTGTGACCGAGGATGGCAGCGCCAGATACGCCGACTACGCCGATTACATCACCAGCCACATCCGCCGCCCCGGCATCGGGCCGCTGGCGGGGTTCCGGGGTGATGGGACAGAGGGCGGCCGCGGCGCGCCCAATCCCGATCAGCTGCAACGCTACATCGACAACGGCGGGTTTTGGGTCAGCCATGTGCCCAAGGAAGCCAGCTATTACAAACCCTGGAACGCCGCTTATCAGGACTGGGCGGTGAAGATGGGCTTTTACGACAGCCCGCAGCCCTATCTGTTTTCGCTTTACTCCGAACCGCTGCGCCGGTTCCAGATGGCCGCCGAGGGCAAGGGCGACCGTCAGCCGCCCGACCACCTGCGCGGCCAGATCAAACGCGCGATGGACCCGCTGCCGATCTGGTATGCTTCCGCCGAGGATCAGGCCGACGAATACCCGATCCACGCGCTGACCCAGCGCCCGATGGCGATGTATCACTCCTGGGGCTCGCAGAACGCCTGGCTGCGGCAGGTCCACGGGCAGAATCCGTTGTATCTGCCGACGAAAATTTGGCAGGCGAACGGCTTTGCGGATGGCGACTGGGCGCGGGTCACCTCGCCGCATGGGACAATCGTGGTGCCGGTCGCGCATCAGGCGGCGCTGAATGAAAACACCGTCTGGACCTGGAACGCCATCGGCAAACGGCGCGGCGCCTGGGCGCTGGACGAGGATGCGCCCGAGGCGACCAAGGGGTTCTTGCTGAACCACCTGATCCACGAATTGCTGCCGCCCAAGGGCGACGGGCTGCGCTGGGCCAACTCCGACCCGGTGACCGGCCAGGCGGCCTGGTTCGACCTGCGGGTAAAGATCGAAAAGGCCGACCCTCCCGATTTCGCGCAGCCGGACATGCCCGCGATCATATCGCCGGTCGGCAAGGGGCCAAAGAACCTGGCATGGAAGGTGGGGACATGATCGCCCCGCGCCCCTATAGGGAAAGCAGAGATGTTCGGCTGGTGGAAACGCAAGAAGGACCCTGCCCCCGGGAACAACGCTTGGGGCGACTACGAGGGCGCGGGCATAGCGCTCATCTGCCCCGATTGCAGTGCGCCGCATATGTTAGAGGAAACACCGCAGTTCCGCGCCTTGCTGGAACATCTGTGTCAGGAGATAGGCGACAGCTCGCAGAAAATCTACGACGAGTTCAACCTTCTTGGCGAGGGGAGCTGGGAGGTGCAGCCAGAAGAGGACATGTTAAAATTCAAAGATGCCGGCGGCAAAACATGCTATGCGCACTATGGGCTGATAGCCTCGTGGAACGAAACCACACACAGCTGGATGTGGGCTTGGGGGATGCCGGAGGCATGGGGTACTCCCGAGGCCTGTCTGGGCGTGGTCCGCGCGCTTTGCGACCGGGCCAAAGCCGAAGACTGGCAGGCGGCGACCGAGCGGATGCTTCTGGTGAACGAACACGAGGCCTGGCATCTGACCAAACTCGCCGCGCATATCTCGGATATGCCATTGGTCTATCGTGGCAAGGTCAACGATGCGAACTGGCATTTTTATGCGATCGGGCAGCTGCGCTGGGCAAGTTGAGTTCGGCCCAAAGCCCCGTGGCAGTAGCGACACGGAGGGCGTGCCCATGACCGGGCTTCCGGAGAAAACCGACAAGAAACTGGGCCTCGTCATCGACCTTGATACCTGTGTCGGCTGTCAGGCCTGTGTGATCTCGTGCAAGGGCTGGAACACCGAGAACTACGGAGCACCCCTGTCCGACACCGACGCCTATGGCGCCAACCCCGTCGGCACGTTCCTGAACCGGGTCCATACCTACGAGGTGCAGCCCGAGGCTGGCCCCGCCCAGACCGTGCATTTCCCGAAATCCTGCCTGCATTGCGAGGATGCGCCCTGCGTCACCGTCTGCCCCACCGGCGCCAGCTACAAGCGCGTCGAGGATGGCATCGTTTTGGTCAACGAGGATGCCTGCATCGGCTGCGGCCTTTGCGCCTGGGCCTGCCCCTACGGCGCGCGCGAAGTTGACGTCGTGGCCGGCGTGATGAAGAAATGCACGCTCTGCGTGGACCGCATCTATAACGAGAACCTGCCCGAGGAAGACCGGGTTCCGGCCTGTGTCCGCACCTGTCCGTCAGGCGCGCGTCACTTCGGCGATTTCAATGATCCCGACAGCAACGTCAGCCGCCTGACGGCCGAGCGTGGCGGCATCGACCTGATGCCCGAGCAAGGCACCAAACCGGTCAACAAATACCTGCCGCCAAGGCTGAAGGACAACGCCCGGCCCAGCAACTGCGGGCTGACCGAACTCACCCCCGTGGCCGAGGAACAGCAAGGCTTCATTGCCTGGCTCGATCGGGCGCTGGATGCGTTGCCCGGTGCCAAGAAGGTGACCGACTGATGCATCCCGCGCCCTCGGTCATCCTCTTTACAGCACTTTCCGGCCTCGGCTTCGGCCTGCTGGCCTGGCTCGGCCTCGGCCTGCCATCGGTCACCGGCGGCACCGCCTTTGTGATGTTCTTCGTGGCCTACGCGCTGGCCGTCGGCGGCCTCATCGCCTCGACCTTCCACCTCGGCAACCCGCAGCGCGCGCTCCTCGCCTTCACCCAGTGGCGCACCAGTTGGCTCAGCCGCGAGGCCTGGGCTTCGGTCGCAGCGCTTCTGGTGATCGGCGCCTACGCCATCGGCGCGATCTTCTTCGACACGCCTTTGCCCCTCCTGGGCTGGCTCGGCGCGGCGCTGTCGCTGCTGACGGTCTTTGCCACCTCGATGATCTACGCTCAGATGAAAACCGTGCCACGCTGGAACCATCCGACCACTCCCGCCCTGTTTCTGACGCTGTCGGTCTCGGGCGGCGCACTTCTGGCCGGGCAGCTCATTGCCGCTGGCACCCTCCTTTTGATCGCGGGCGCGTTGCAAGCCGTCACCTGGCACCTCGGCGACAGCCGCTTTGCCAAGCGTGGCCATACCATCGAAACCGCCACCGGCCTTGGCCCGATAGGCCGCGTGCGCCAGTTCGAACCGCCGCATACCGGCTCGAACTACCTCCTCAAGGAGTTCGTCCATGTGGTCGGGCGCAAGCACAGTCGCAGCCTTCGGATCATCGCACTGGTGCTGATGAGCGTCCTGCCCGGCCTCGGACTCCTCCTGACTGACCCCGGCCATCTGCTGGCGCTGGTCTTCGTCATCGTGCACCTCACCGGCCTCATCACCGCCCGCTGGCTGTTCTTCGCAGAGGCCGAACACGTGGTCGGACTTTACTACGACAAGCGGTGATGACATCGGATGGTCAGCGCGGTTGTTCCACGCAGGCGTGACTGGTAAGGCATGATCCACGTCTTGGTGCCGCCCCGGAACGCGGCAATCGCCCGCATCCGAAGGACCAAAGAAGGACGCCCAGCTTGACGACCGAAATCACGCGACTTGCAAAGAACCCGTACTCGCTGGGGCTGCTGGCGCGTTATGTCTCGGCGAACCCGCCGTTCAACGAGTTCGAGTTTGGCCCCTCGATCACCACGCTCTTGCACCAGATCAACAACGACACCCATCTTGTCGCCACCCGCCAGGACCGGATCGTGGGCTACCTTGGCTGGCTGCACACCAGCGAGGAAATTGCCCGGGCCTGGCTTGATAAAAGCGCGCCACTGACACCTGATCCCGCCGCCACGGCGATTGCGGTGACGCTGTTTTTGGCCGATGAGCCGGGCGATGTCCTACGCATGATCCGCGCCGCAAAACGGTCTGAGCCGGGCGTGTCGGTCTACTGGAAACGCTATTTCACCGATGGCAGGCCGCCTGCGCCGCGCCTTGTCAGGAAGAAGTCATGACGCATCCCACCGAACGGACCGAGACGATGGGCATCGTGATGGGCGACGTGCTCGTCGATCTCAACATCCGCATCTGGGAGCCTCAGAATAGCCAGAAGTCGGTCACCTGCATCCACGGCTTCGCAGGCAATGGTCAGGATTTCGAAATGCTGGCCGAGACGCTTGTCAAAAGCGGCATCACCGTGATCGCCCCCGATCTCATCGGCAGGGGCGACAGCAGCTTTATCGGTCACCCCGAGGCCTATACGTTGCGCAACTACATCGCCTGCATCGCGGCTGCGACCCGTTATTCCAAACCGCAGTCCTGCCATCTGGGCACGTCCTGGGGCGGGATCATCCTGGTCGGCTACCTGGCGTCGTGCAACTGGCGCACCTCGGGCGTCGTCCTGAACGATGTCGCGATCGAGTCGGATGCGGCGCTGAAGAACTTCCGCCGCCTTCTGGCCGAGGAATCGCTGCGCAGCTTCGATAGCCGCAAGGACGCCGCCGACTATCTTGTAGAATCGCGGTCGATGGCGTTTCTGGAGCCAGACCGGCGCGAGCGGTTTCTTGACAGTCGGCTGATGCAGGTCGGCGACTACTGGCGCCTGCGCTATGATCCTGCGGTGGCGGCACCATTCAGCAACGACACCGAGTTTTCGCTGATCCGGACGCTGAAATCGGTGACCTTTCCGACCCTGATGACATTCGGGTCCGACAGCCCCTATTTCGCCAATCCAAAGAATGACGAGATCGCGAACGCCAACCCGAACATCACCCTGCTTCCGGGTCTCGACGATCCACATCCGCCGTCGCTGATGAAGACCTCGCAGATCCTTCAGGTTGCGGGCTTTCTGTCGCAGTGCTTTGCGCGTGCTCCGGCCTTGGGGTGATCTGGAACCGGATGTCGGCAAGGACACCGCGACGTGTCCGCATCGTCAGGCGGGCCAGACCGCGATCGCCATCACGCAGAATGCGAAACCAAAGCAGCCGCGATTTCCGCGCCGGACCCGCCACGACCCGGATCGCGCGCACCACAAAGACGTGGCCCAATTCGGGATGCACCAGATCGAAGCAGCGCTCGATCCGGTCCGATACGCTGCCGCCGCGCCCAAATGCGAAGAGATAAGTCCGGCCCAGCCGCAGCCGCAGGCAGCCCGATGTAGTGTTCGTGCCGGTCACGCGGCGCGGTGGCGTCGCGCCTTGCAGATTGGTCAGATAGACCCTGTCTCCGCCAATCTCCGCAAAGATGGATGGTCTGTCTGGCCGCTTACTGGATAGCAGGGCAGCACCGGTCAAAGGCGCCACGAACCGCAACAGAATCTCCTGATCCGGAAATTGCGCGATCAGTTGCCGCAGCACATCGGTCGCGCGCACATAGGGTCGCTGCCCGACCAGCACGAAATCCAGCGTCCGGTCCGGCAGATGCGGCGTACCGGGGCCTGCCATGGCGACGTGCGGATCAGGCGTCATCGGCGCGCGGTCACCTTGTGGCCGCTCGTCAACGTCGGGCGGAAGGCAAGGCTGTATTGAAACCCGGTGTCGGCCTCGGGACTTTCAAATTCGAACCCCCGAAGCAGGATTTTCAGGGCCTCTGTCAATTCCATCTCGGCGATGCGGCGGCCACCGCAGGCGCGCGGTCCCGACAGGAATGGCCGAAACGACGGTGACGCCGTGCCCTGGCCTGCGGTGAACTCGGCGCGGGCGGCGTGAAACCCGTTTGGATCGGTCCAGTGCAAAGGATCGCGGTGCAGGCCGACAATCGACACCAAAAGCTGATCCCCGGTCTTCAGCGCCCATGATCCAAGTGTCACGTCCTGCGCAGCCTCGCGCACCACGAAAGGGATCGGCGGAAAGAACCGCATGCATTCGTCGCGAAAGGCGGCCAGACAGGTCTCGCCCGCGCCGTCCAGAACCTCGGCGCGGACCTTCGCCTGAATCTCCGCGTTCCGGCCCAGGCAGTCGATCATCCACCCAAGGCTGGCGGTCGTGGTTTCGATTCCGGCGAACATGTTGGTCATGAAATCGGACATCGCCACGTCCAGATCGACGGCGGGATTTTCCGCGGCAAGGCTACGGATCAGGGCTTCGACCTCGGGAACGCTGGCGCAGACGGTCTGGAATTGGGCGGTCAGATGCTTGGCGCGCTCCAGCGTGAAGGTGCGGTCCTCATCGGTTTCGCCGACGCTGTTCCACGACCGATATTGCAGTATCGCCGCAGCGCCTCGCAGTTGGGCGAACAGCGACAGGAACGGGGCTACATCGGGCGTCAGATCGAAGGCCATGAAGAACACCCGCAGCGCCGCGCGGGCCAGTGCGGTCTCGACCTGCCCGACATCCGGCGCGGCCAGCGACTCGATCTCTTGCCGGTAGATGTCCGCGATGGGCAAGCGCATCGATGGCCTGCCGGCCTTGGCATAGTGTCTTTGGGTCTTGCCTCGGAGCGCCAGCCAACGGGAGCCGTTCAGATTGAACCGGCTTGCCCCCAGCGTCGCGACAAGACCGAAGTTCTTGTGAAACACGTCCGCCTTGTCGAATATCTCGTTGATCCTGGCGGCATCCTCGACGACCCAGAGTCTGCCAATCTGTTCATGGCGGTTCTCGACCGGATGCTGGGTGCGCAGGAACAACTCCATCACGATCCGATTCAGGACCGCCATCGCCTCGGCAACTTCAGCTTTCGCCCATGTCTTCTTATCGGACATCGGCATGGCTCCGGGTTCCAACTACAGCCCGCGCCGACGCTGGTGCCGGACCGGACATGCCGCCGCTTTCGACACGAGGCGCCAATTTCGTCGGGGCCCGAGACCTGCAGGAGACCAGAAAACAGAAACGCGGCGGGAATTCGCCCCGCCGCGCTTTGCCTGTCCCCGTTCGGGGGTCAAAACCTGATGTCGACGCCCACGAAGGCGGTGGTCGTCAGGGTATCTTCGAAGAGACCGGGAACATCGCCGCCGAAGGTGTCGACTTCATCGGCATCGAACTTGTCCGCACGGACCCCGACGCGGAGTGTGCTGTCGGTGGAAAAGTCGTAAGCCATCCCGAGATAGGCCGAGGTCATCAACAACATGCCGCGATCGGTATCAGAGAAGTTGGTCGCAAACGAATCGAGGCCATCGTAGGCTTCGATACCCTTGTCATGGGTATAATTGCCGTACATCGGCGCAACGCTGGCACCCGCGATCAGGCTATAAGGCGATCTTGGCTGAAACCGATGCTGGACCGAGGCAGAAAGCTTGGGACCGAAGCCAAGGAAACTGGCGTCCAATGCGACATTCACACCTCCACCGTCACCAAGCTTGTCCGTGGTATATCCCTGATTTATCCGACCGCCGACAAGACCGAAGCCCAGGCGCATGTCGGTCTGACCGCGCTGCCAGGTGCGGCCCATGTCGAAATCGACCAGCGAGGCGGAAAACTCACCCGAGCCAGACCTGATTCCGCCTTCGTCAGCGATGGTGGACGCATTTTCGGGAAAGCCGATGTGGGTCGCAGAGACTTTCCAGTCCCAACCCCCGGCGATCGACTTGCTGATCGCGACCGAGCCGTAATAGCCGAGATCGTCTTCGAAGCTGCCGAACTTGCCTTCGGAGCCTTCAAAAAAATCGCTCGTGAAATCCGAGAATGCTGCGCCGCCTTCCAGCGAGAACGTCAAGCCACGCTCGCCCGCCTGCGCGATGGCGCCCGAATTCTGCGCCGATGCCGCCGTCGGCAGCGTCGAGGAAATTGCCAGCGCGCCAAGCGACGCGGTGGATGTCAGGCCGTGAACCACTTTGCTTTTAATCATCTTGGAATCTCCATTTTTTCCTTTTGGCCATACCCTACTATGCTGATCAAGTTTCCAAGTCGCACCAGCATGACTTCGTGCCGGACAGTTGCGCGTCGGACACAGATATCCAATCGGGCCACCGATGTGTGGACACCCGCGCCGGCCTGCTCAGATACCAGGCCGACGAGATCAGCCATTTCACATGCAGGCTTGCCCTATTGCCGCGAAGCCGCCACCCTGCGCCCAGAAGCGTTCAGGCGGACCAGATTCCGGCTGACGGTTGCGTCAGGGTGCATGGTCACCGCATGACGACGCGGCCAACAGAGCGGACAGGGCACCAAAGCCCGGCCTTCTGACCAGTTCGAGACAACAGGGAGAATAACCGATGACACAGCCAAGAACCTTCACCGATATCAGCCGCCGGGGCGTGATCCGTGGCGCCGCCACGATTGGCGCCGCCGCACTGATCCTGCCCGCCAGCCTGCGCCCGGCGGCTGCACAGCCAAAGCCCGGCGGCGTGTTCCGCGTCGGCATCGGCCACGGCTCAACCACCGACGGCCTCGATCCCGGTCTGTGGGACAATCTTTACGCCCAGACCTTTGCCGCCGCCCGCCACAATCAGCTGATCGAGGTCGATGCCAACACCCAGCTGGCCCCCGAGCTTGCCGAACGCTGGGAGACGACAGACGGCACCACCTGGACCTTCAAGATCCGCGAAGGTGTGACCTTCCACTCCGGCAAGACGATGACGGTCGACGATGTGGTCGCCTCGCTCAACCATCACCGGGGCGACGATTCCACCTCGGCCGTCAAACCGTTCTTCGAGCCGGTCACCGATATCAAGGCCGATGGCCAGAATGTCGTCGTGACGCTGAACGCTGCCAATGCCGACTTTGCCTACCTGATGTCGGATTACCACCTGCCGATCATGCCCTCGACCGACGGCAAGATCGACCCGACCTCGAACGATGGCGCCGGTGGCTATGTGGTGGAAAGCTACGAGCCGGGCGTGCAGGCGACACTGACCAAGAACCCGAACTACTGGAAATCGGACCGCGCGCATTTCGACGGTATCGAGCTGTTGTCGATCATCGACCCTGCCGCACGCCTGAACGCGCTGATGACCGGGGCCGTCGATCTGATCGACCAGGTCGATGTCGCGACCATCGAATTGCTCAAGGCACGCGGCGGCAACCAGATCCTGTCGATCTCGGGCAACGCGCATTACGTGTTTCCGATGGACAGCAGGGCCGCCCCCTTCGACGACAACAACGTGCGACTGGCGCTGAAATACGGCCTCGACCGGCAAGAGATGGTCGACAAGATCCTGGGCGGCCACGGCTCGGTCGCGAACGACAATCCGATCGGCCCGGCCAGCCGCTATTTCTTTACCGATCTCGAGGCCAAGAGCTATGACCCCGACAAGGCCAAATTCTACCTCAAAGAGGCCGGGATGGAAACGCTGGATGTCACCCTGACGGCGGCCGATGCGGCCTTCACCGGTGCGGTTGATGCGGCGGTCCTGTTCTCGGAAAAGGCGGCGGGCGCGGGGATAAACATCACCGTCGAGCGGGCGCCGAACGACGGTTATTGGGATAACGTCTGGATGAAGAAACCGTTCTGCGCCAGCTACTGGGGCGGCCGACCGGTCGAGGATCAGATGTTCACCACCGCCTATTCCAGCGGGGCCGCGTGGAACGACAGCTTCTGGGACCATACGCGCTTCAACGAACTTCTTGTCGAGGCGCGCGCGGTGGTCGACGAAGACAAGCGGCGCGAGATGTATCAGGAGATGCAGCAGATCGTGTCGTTCGAAGGCTCGGTCGTGATCCCGATGTACAACAACTACGTCATGGCATTGTCCGACAAGGTCGCAACACCCGAGAAGATCTCGGCGAACTGGAACCTCGACGGCTTCCGCTGTGTCGAGCGCTGGTGGTTCGCCTGATTGCATGAGACCGGGGGCGCCGTTGCGATTATACGCGGCGGCGCCCCCGAACGGCAGAAGCCCGAATGACGGGCCGCCGATAGGGGGGACAAGATGGCACATGTCTGGCGGATGATTGGTCAACGGCTGCTTTTCGGGCTGCTGACGCTGTTCATCATCTCGGTGGTGATCTTCGGCGCGACCGAGCTTCTGCCCGGCGACCTCGCGCGCGAACTTCTGGGTCAGTCGGCGACCCCCGAAACGCTGGCCGCCCTGCGCGAACAGTTGGGCCTGAATGATCCCGCACCGCTGCGCTACTGGAACTGGCTGACCTCGGCACTGCAGGGCGATTTCGGCGTCTCGATGGGCAACAAGCGCCCTATCGCTGATCTGATTGCCGCGCGACTTGGCAACACGCTGTTCCTGGCCGCCTATGCCGCAGCCATGGCGGTGCCGCTGTCGCTGCTGCTGGGCGTGCTTGCGGCACTCTGGCGCAACTCGATCTTTGATCGCGCGGTCAATGCGATGGCGCTGACCTCGATTTCGTTCCCGGAATTTTTCGTGGCCTACATCCTGATCGTCTGGCTGGCGCAAAGCGGCGTATTTCCCTCGATGGTCCGGTTCTCGGCCTCGACCACCTTCGGCGACAGGCTGTATATGTCGTTCCTGCCGGCGCTGACGCTGACCCTCGTCGTCACCGCGCACATGATGCGGATGACGCGGGCCGCGATCATCAACCTTCTGGCCTCGCCCTATATCGAGATGGCCCGGCTCAAGGGCATCTCGCCCTGGCGCATCGTCGTGCGCCACGCGGTGCCAAACGCGCTGGCGCCGATCATCAACGTGGTGGCGCTGAACCTCGCCTATCTGATCACCGGGGTCGTGGTGGTCGAGGTGGTGTTCGTCTACCCGGGCCTCGGCCAGCTGATGGTCGATGCGGTGTCGAACCGCGATATCGCGGTGGTGCAGGCGGTGGCCCTGATCTTTGCCTCGGCCTATGTCCTTTTGAACCTCCTCGCGGACGTGCTGTCGACGCTGTCGAACCCGCGTCTGATGCATCAGCGATAGGGGACGGGCATGGTCACCATCCTCCTTTACGTCGTCGCCGCCATCGCCGTGGCCCTGGCCTCGGGCTGGCTCTTCCGCGCCGCCCTGATCGCGATCACCAAAGGCGAGCTGCAACGCAGCTTTCGCGGCGCACCACTTACCGCGACCTTCGGCATGCTGGTGATCGTGATCTACATCCTCGTCGCCGTGCTTGCCCCGGTCATAGCACCATTCTCGGAACGCGAGGTTGTCGGCGCGCAATACCTGCCCTGGGCCGCGCCCTATTACCTCGGCACCGACAACCTTGGCCGCGATCTTCTGACCAGGCTGATCTACGGCGCGCGCAACACGGTGGGCATCGCCTTTGCCACCACCGCACTGGCCTTCATCGCGGGCTCGCTACTGGGTCTCTGGGCCGCGACGGTCGGCGGCTGGGTCGATCAGGTGCTGTCGCGCCTCGTCGATGCGCTGATGGCAATCCCGGCGCTGATCTTCTCGCTCCTGCTCCTGACCATCTTCGGCACCTCGGTCACTTCGCTGGTGCTGGTCATCGCCACGGTCGACGCCACCCGCGTCTACCGGCTGGCGCGCTCGGTGGCGCAGGGCATCGTGGTGATGGATTACATCGAGGCCGCGAAACTGCGCGGTGAGGGCACCTGGCGCCTGATCACGCGCGAAATCCTGCCCAACGCGCTGGCGCCGTTGGTCGCCGAATTCGGCCTCAGGTTCTGCTTCGTCTTCCTCGCCATTTCGGCGCTCAGCTTCCTCGGCCTCGGCATCCAGCCGCCCACTGCCGACTGGGGCTCGATGGTCCGCGAAAACGCCACGCTGATCAATTTCGGCGACGTCACACCGCTGCTGCCTGCCGGTGCCATCGCGCTCCTCACCGTCGCGGTCAATTTCGTGGTCGATTGGCAGCTGCATCGCGCCTCGGGGTTGAAGGAGTAACGACATGGAAAAGACCGTCCTCCTGACCATGAAAGGTATCCGTATCGAAGGCCGCTCAGGCGACGACTGGCTGCCGATCATCAACGGCATCGACCTGGTGCTGCACAAGGGCGAGGTGCTGGGCCTGATCGGCGAATCCGGGGCCGGCAAATCCACCCTCGGCCTCGCCGCGATGGGCTTCGTGCGCGACGGTTGCCGGATCTCGGATGGTTCTGTCAATTTCGACGGCATCGACCTTCTGAACGCCAGCGAATCCGAACGCCGCGACCTGCGTGGCAAGCGCATCGCCTAGGTCGCGCAATCCGCCGCCGCCAGCTTCAACCCCGCGCACAAGCTGATCGACCAGTTTGCCGAGGCCCCCGTCACCCACGACGTCATGTCCCGCGACAAGGCTCAGGCGGACGCGGTCGAGCTATACCGCAAGATGCAACTGCCCAACCCCGAAGAGATCGGCTTTCGCTATCCGCATCAGGTCTCGGGCGGCCAGCTTCAGCGCGCGATGACGGCGATGGCGATGGCCTGCCGCCCCGACTTGATCATCTTCGACGAACCGACCACGGCACTTGATGTCACCACCCAGATCGAGGTTCTTGCCGCGATCCGCGACATCGTCGCCCAGTTCGATACCGCCGCGATCTACATCACCCACGACCTTGCCGTCGTCGCCCAGATGGCCGACCGCATCAAGGTGCTGCTGCGCGGCGACGAGGTCGAAGAGGCCGATACCGCCACCATGCTGTCGGCACCCAAGCACGAATACACCAAAACCCTCTGGGCGGTCCGCGAACTGGCCGCCCCCACACAGCCCCGCCCCGAAGGCACGCCGGTCGTCTCGGTGAAAAACATCACGGCGGGCTACGGCTCTGCCATCATCCTCAACGACATCAGCTTTGACATCCACAAACGACGCACCGTGGCCGTGGTCGGCGAGTCAGGCTCGGGCAAATCCACCGCCGCCCGGGTCATCACCGGGCTTCTGCCGCCGATTTCGGGGCAGGTCCTGTTCGACGGCAAACCGCTGCCAGCCGACTACCGCAAACGCAGCCGCGACCAACTGCGCCAGGCGCAGATGATCTATCAGATGGCCGACACCGCGCTGAACCCGAAACTGACCCTGCGCCAGTTGATCGGGCGGCCCGCGCAGATGTATCTGGGCCTGCAGGGCAAGGCGCTGACCACCCGCATCCGCGATCTTCTGCACCTGATCGAACTGGAACCCGACCAGTATATCGACCGCCTGCCATCCGAACTGTCTGGTGGCCAGAAACAGCGCATCGGCATTGCCCGCGCCCTTGCCGCCGAGCCGCGCTTCATCATCTGCGATGAGGTTACATCGGCGCTGGACCAGATCGTCGCCGAAGGTATCTTGCGGCTGTTGGGCAAGGTGCAGGACGAGTTCGACCTCGCCTACATGTTCATCACCCACGACCTTGCGACCGTCAAAGCCATCGCCGACGAAGTCGTCGTGATGCAGAACGGCCGCGTCGTCGAACAGGGCTCCAAGGACGAGATGTTCAAACCACCGCATGACCCCTATACCGAGCTGCTTCTGTCGTCGGTGCCCGAAATGGACCCCGACTGGCTGACCCGGCTGCTGGAAGAACGTGCCGCAGGCCGGGCGGGCCTGAATGCCTAAGACCATGCGCGCCGTGATCTACGAAAAAACCGGCCCCGCCGCCGAAGTGCTGCGCTTGCGCGACGTGCCGCGCCCGAAACCCGGCCCGGGCGAGGTGCTGGTCCGCATCGCCGTCTCGGGTGCGAACCCGTCCGACGCCAAAAGCCGGGCCGGGGCGCGCGGCGGAATGGTCTTCCCCCGCGCGATCCCGCACAGCGACGGCGCGGGGC
>JBBKVJ010000022.1:0-30349 GCA_037968375.1 Paracoccaceae bacterium
GCGTCACCACGCCCAGCATCCGCGACAGGTCGATATCCTCGAACCGCAGGCCGACAACCCCAGCGCCGCCAAGATCAGCGGTCAGCGCCGGCAGCACGGTCACCGCGGCCCCTGCCGCGACCAATGCCATAGCCATCGTCGCGTTCTGCACCTCATAGCGCCAGTCGATGGTCTCGCCGATGGCGCCCAGGGTCTCGTGCACCAGTTGCCGGTTGGTGGACTGCGTGTTGATCCGCACGAACCGCAAGCCTTCCATCTCGGCCGCCCGGACTGTGCCACGCCCGGCCAGCGGATGATCGCGGGCGACCAGCAGCACATAGGCTTCGCGCCGGATCGGCGAGAACTCCAGATCCCAGTGCTGGACGCCTGTGATGGTGATGCCGAACTCGACCTCGCCGCGCTGAACCAGTTCGGTCACCCGGCCTGCGGGATGGTCGAACAACTGCACCGCCATGGTCGGATGGTCCTCGGCAAAGCGGTGCAGGATCGGCGGCAGGTAGAAATGCGCGATGGTTGGCAGGCAGGCGAAGGTCAGGCGGCGGCGCTGTGCGGTGCCGAGCATCTGCACCGCGTCGTAGGCTTCGGTCAGCTCGTCGATGTTGCGGCGCGCGACCGGCAGCAGCGTCTGCCCGGCCGCGGTCAGCGACACGTTGCGTGTCGTCCGCACCAAAAGCCGCATGCCCATGTCCTTTTCCAGCTTGCGGATCCGGTGGCTCAGCGCGGTCTGCGACAGGTTCAGATAGTCCGCAGCCCTGACGAAACTGCCAAGCTGGGCAATCGCGACAAAGGCCTCCAGCCCGTTGTAATCGATCCGCGTCGGCATCGGCTACTCCGGCTTTGGCCCGCCAGCGGGAAAGATCAGCACACCGTCGATATCCGCCACGAGGATATCGCCCGGCGCAAAGCGCATACCGCCAATGACGATCTGGTCGCCGATCCGGCCCGCACCGCTGGACGCCGATTTGCGTGGCGTCACCCCAAGGGCGACCACGCCGAAATCCAGCGCCGCCAGTTGCGCGCGATCCCGCACGCAGCCCCAGATCACCGCACCGGCCCAACCGTTCTTCATCGCCCGCTCGGCCAGCATGTCGCCGATCACCGCACAGCGCAGCGACCCGCCGGCATCGACCAGCATCACGCGGCCCTCGCCCGGCGTCTCGGACAGTTTCCGGATCAGACTGTTGTCCTCGAAACACGCGACCGTCTCGACAGGCCCGTGAAACGCCACGCGCCCGCCGAAATGCTGCAATCCGACCGGCAGGACATGCACCGCGTCAAGATGATCGTCGTAAAGATCGCAGGTCGGTTTCATCGGCCACATTCCTTGTTCGGCGAGACCCGAGTGTCGCAGCCGCCCCACAGGGTGTCACGCGAATTAGATCGGTCCCGACCGTGACCGATCTTATGGCCTTTCTCATGCCCCCCGAGCTTACGGCGGGTGTCGTGGCGCTGTTGTGCGTTGCGTCGTTTCTGGGGTCGCTGATCACTGTCGCCTTCGGCATCGGCGGCGGTGCGCTGCTGCTGGCGATCTTCGCCGTCCTTCTGCCCCCGGCGGCGCTGATCCCGGTGCACGGCGTGGTGCAGGTCGGCTCGAACCTCGGGCGGGCGATCCTCTTTTTCCGCCACACGCTTTGGCCCGCACTGCCGTGGTTCGTCGTCGGCTCGGTCGCGGGCGTTGCTGTCGGAGGCGCCATCGTCGTCAACATTCCGCCCTGGGCAGTGCAGGTCGGTGTCGGTCTTTTCATCGCCTGGTCGGTTGCCGCCCGGCCACCGAAATGGCTGTCGGCCTGGCCCGTCGTCACCGGTGCTGTCTCCAGCTTTCTGACCATGTTCTTTGGCGCCACCGGCCCGTTCGTGGCCAATTACACCCGCTCGCTGAACCTAGCCCGCCACGCCCATGTCGCGACCCATGCGACGCTGATGAGCGTGCAGCACCTCTTGAAATCCGTCGTCTTCGGCCTTCTGGGCTTCGCTTTCGCACCCTGGGCAGGGTTCATCGTGGCGATGATCCTGGCCGGGCTTCTGGGCACGCTGGCGGGGAACCTCGTGCTGCGCCGGATGACCGACAACCGGTTCCATCAGGCGCTGAATATCGTGCTGTTGCTGATCGCGGCGCGGCTGATCTGGTCGGGTTTTGGCATGGCGCTGGCAGATGGATAGCGCAGGACGCCCCGACCCTTGATATCAAACGCAACCGAGTGAAGCGGCTGACCGCGGGCTGCCGCGTGCCACGCCAAAGGTCAGCACTTTATGGCTGAACACCGCCAGATTTCATTCGTTGCACCAGCGTCACCGCAGCGGCTGACCGTCGTGCCAGATGCACGCCAACGGCGTGACGGCGCGGTCAGCCGCTGCCCGGCGGGCTTCGCCCTTGTCACCGGGCAGGCAGTTTGCTCGGGCAATGACCCGATGCAACGCGCAATCACCCATCTCTAGCCTTTTTTGAACCCTCCCGCCGCAGCGCGGGCAGGATATTCTCGGCCACCGCCTTTGCCCCCGCCGCCTCGGCATCGTCAGATACCGCGACACCGCTCGCCGCCAACCGCCGCTGCCACAGCACCGTGGCACGGGCCATGTCGTCGGGCAGACCAAGATCGGTCAGGGTCTTTGCGACCTCCTCCATCTCGGCGGCGCGGCGCACGCCGTGCACCAGCGCGCGTTCGAAATTATAGGCCGCCTGCTTGTCCCAATCGGTGCCGGGATGGCTTTTCATCAGGCTGCCCAGCACCTCGTCCTCGACCCCCGCCGCGACCGCGGCCAGCACGCATTCCGCCGTCAGCGCCTCCAGCCCCTTGACCATGACCGAGCGGATCATCTTGATCGACGACGCCGCCCCCACCGGCCCGTCAATCACCCGGGGCGCCATCGGCATCGCCTGCAGCAGCGGCGCCACTTGCGCCGCATGTGGTCCGCTGAGCAAGAGCGGCACCATGTTCAGCTTGGGATGCACCGGCGCCATCACCGCCACATCGACATAGCGCCCGCCCGCCGCCTCGATCACCTCTGCCGCCATCAGTTTCGACGACGGCGCGCAGGAATTGAGGTCGCACCAGATCGAGCCTTGCTGCAACAGCGGTGCCGCTGCCCGGGCCGCGATCACCGCCTGATCGGCAGTGACTGTGCAAAAGACGATATCGGCCGCCGCCAGTGCCACGTCCAGATCGGGCGAGGCCGTGATCCCAAGCCGCGCACAGCGTTCGGCGATCTCGCCGGCAGTCGCCGGGTCGGTGCTTTTGATGTCATAGGTGGCAATCGGTCCGGGCTTGCCGTCGCTCCAGCCCGCCACGATGGCCGATCCGGCCTCGCCCATTCCGACGAAGACTATGGTCATTGCGGTCTCCCTTGCCACGCAACAAGATCGACTGCCATCGGCCCGACAATCCGGGCATTCCGACGCATCTCAGCCATCGCCCTTCACCGGTGGCGTGCCGTGGGTGTGGAACGTCTCGATGGTCTTCAACCCCCAGGCCTGGCCCTTCTTGCGCTCGGGCTCGGTCCAGACCACCGGCTGCCAGTCCGGCGCAAGGATCAGGCGCGCGCCCGCATTGGCCAGTTCGATCCGGTTCCCCGCAGGCTCCCAGACATACAGAAAAAACGTGCCCTGGATCGCGTGCTTGTGTGGCCCGGTCTCGATATGGACGCCATTTTCAAGGAAGATGTCGGCGGCGCGCAGAATGTCCTCCCGCTGATCGGTGGCATAGGTGACGTGGTGGAACCGGCCCTCCGCGCGGCCATGTTCCTCGGTGCAAGCCAGATCGTAGCTCTTGTTGTTCACCGTGAACCAGCAGCCGCCGATCCGCCCGTTGTCCAGCTGGATCATCTCGGTCACGCGCGACCCAAGGCAGGTCTCGATGAACCGCCGAAACGTGGCCACGTCGCTGGCCAGAAGGTTCAGGTGATCCAACCGCCGGGGCGCCGCACCGGTGAACCTGCTGGCCGTGTTCTTCAACGCAGGTGTGTCAGATGCATCGGGCTGATATCTGGTGGTGTCGTAATAAATCTCGAACAGATGCCCGAACGAATCCTCGAACCGGAACGCCCGACCGTGACCCAGATCGCCATCGTGCCAGCCATGACAAGTGTAACCGCTGGCCTCTATCACCGCGACCCGCCGCTGCAGCGCCTCGGGCGAGGCGGCGCGATAACCGATATGGCCCACCCCCGTCGTGTCGTGCCGGGTCAGCTTCAGCGAATGAACCTCGTAATCGTCCCAGGCGCGCAGATAGGCCGAACCCTGGTCCTGCGCTGACAGTTTCAGCCCGTAGACGCGGGTGAAGAAATCCAGGCTTTCGTCGAACCGGTCGGAATAAAGCTCGACATGCCCCAGATGCGCCAGGTCGAAGGATGGGTTCGTCGGTTCGTTCACTCAGGCTCTCCTTGGTCGATATCGCAGCGAATGACCGAAGCGCAGCATCGGCGCCCGGCCCAGTCGGGGTACGATGTCTGGTTTCGGTGCGCAATTCCAGCGCTTCCCCCGAACCTTTAGCCGCGTGTTTGCAGCCCGCGCCGTACGCTAGCGCGAAACCGGAACCAGGATTTCCAAGCACGCCGTCAAATGCCCGGGAATATTCCTGAACCCTGTTACCGGTAAGCTGCGGAAAACAAGGGTGCGGTACCTGCGGTGCTGTTCAGGGCGTGATGCCAATCCGGGTTTGCCTCCGGATGATCAATGAGGCGCTTCAGGTCCCCGTAGCTAAGGCAGACCTGATCGAACCCCATGAATGGCTTCTGGCGACCGAGGGCACGTATCTCCGCAATCGGCAAAGATTTGAAGCCCTCGAGCCAGCGAGCTCCACGGAGTATTCCCTCAAAGCGGATCACTAACCGGTCCGTCAACTCATCGGCAAAATCCGTGCGCTGCAGATCGTAGATATACAGTGTTGTCTGCCACCAATGCTCGCCTTCGCCTGCAAGGCGCGGGGGTCGGTATCGCGGTTCCGACCACCATGGATTGTTCGGCGCATCGCGCAACATGATTGCGGGTGTCACATCACGCCGCCCCCTAACCTCCCAGATGCCCGCAAAGAGCCCGGTCGTGCCCGGCAGCCCTAAAAACACCACGACATAATCACACTCAAATACCTGACTGCCTTGCTGCGCTTGATAGTCTTCAAGCCGCCCATCACTCTGCAACTGGCGCAAGAATGCTATTCCGTCGCTATGACGGTAGAGCTTAACCCGCGCTTCAGCAGGAAAATCGTACTATCTGAGCAGATCTCTAGGTCCATAGACCTGACGTGCCATCGACTTCCGCGCAAGTCGAGCACGAAAAGAGACTTATAGTCTGTCGCTCAATAGTCTGCAATCCGCCCCTATCCCACGCGATGGGTACAGATCGCATTCTTGCAGACAATATGCGCCGCCTGCGTGCCGCCAAGGGGTTCAGCCAGGAGACTCTCGCCTTCGAATGCGACCTTCACAGAACTTACATATCGGGTATCGAGCGCAGAGTGCGGAATCCAACCATCGGCACACTCGAGAAGATTGCAGCAGCGCTAGGCGTTGAGGTCTGGCAACTGCTGAAGAATACGTAGCTGAGCGCCAGAGGTGCATTCATTGGTCCAACTGGCTGGCACGTTAACAAAAACCAGCATTAGCCGCTCAGAGCAGACCCACAGCGTCCCACCCCGCTAAGACGCTGCATGTTTGCTACTTCATATGGGCCGCGAGATCATCCGCGTCGCTGTGATGCCCTCATGGCGGCACAGATCAGCATTCGACCATTGTCCTCGGACCAATGGCGGACAAGGTCTCATTGTCCTCGCCACTCAGACCATCAAGGACGATCCTGATCTTCTCTTCAACTGCTTGCGCGTCGCCCGCTTGATGTCTTTGACTATGTTCTCGCCAGGGCTTTTCTGGGTTCCAGCTGTCCGTCTCATGCTCCACTCCTCGGTGCTTACGATGAGCCAGCAACCCTCTCTTATCAAATCAACCTATTTGGACCCATAGCCGCTGACGTCAGACACTGACGGACCGCCTCCTGAACCGACTTACCTTGCCCCTGCAGCACTTCGACCTGCCGCAGCTTCAGCACGATCTCTTCCGGTTTGTCTCGCTTTCCTGCCATCTATGGTCCTCCTGAACGGGATAAGTCTATCCCAGTTGGTGGACCACTTCAGTGGGGGCACTCCACTTCGCCGGATTGATTCAATCGGTATGGGATTCCGCTTCCCCGGACTCCTGTGCGTCAGATCGATCGCCGCACCGCGCATCGGATTCCAGCACCTGGCGGATCTTGCGCAGCAAATCATGCGGCAGATAGGGTTTCTGAATCAAGGCAGAGCGGGTACTAAGAAGGTCCAGAGTCTGAATGCTATTGGCAGAATAGCCGCTACAAAAAAGTACAGGCAGGTCAGGCCTCGCTTCGCGAATCTGAATGAACGCTTGTTTACCGCCGAGTTTTGGCATCACCACATCCAGCATCACAAGGTCGATTTTGTCGATATGCTCATGGAACATTTCGACCGCCTTCTCACCATCTTCTGCGACCAGAACCTTATAACCCGCCTCCTCGAGGATGCGCAGAACCAGCAACCGCACTGATTCCTCGTCTTCGGCCACCAAAATGGTCTCTGACCCTGTTGGCGGATCCTGCGGCAGTGTATCCTTGCCAAGCGCCATCGCCGACTTTTCGCTGACCGGGAAATAGACCTTGAAGATCGTTCCCTTGCCTAGTTCGCTATAGGCATAGATGAAGCCGGAATGGGATTTGACGATGCCATAGACAGTGCTCAAGCCCATGCCGGTGCCCTTTCCGACTTCCTTGGTCGTAAAGAACGGATCGAAGATCTGGGCCAGGGTCGCCTCATCCATGCCGCTGCCATTGTCGGTGACGCTCAGTCGGACATAGCGGCCTTCCTTCATCCAGGGGTGCGAGTCGACGGACCTGGCCGCAACCTCGGTATCTTCGGTCTCAATGGTCAGGATACCGCCACCCGGCATTGCATCGCCGGCGTTGATCGACAGGTTCAGCAGCACCTGATTGATCTGGTCGGGATCGACGAGAACCGTGCCAATTTCTTTGCCGGGAAAGACGCGGAACTCGATATGTGTGCCGACCAGCCGTCGCAACATGGACAGCGAGTGGGCGATGATGTCGTTGAGGCTCAAAGGCCGCATGGTCAGTGGCTGGCGCCGCCCGAATGTCAGTAGTTGCCGGGTCAGCGCGCTGGCGTTGGTCGCGGCCTTGCTGACTCCTTCCAGGTCGCGAAACCGATCGTCATCGGGCTCCAGCCCGGCTTTCGCCAGTTCGGTAAACCCCAAGATCGCTTGCAGCATGTTGTTGAAATCATGCGCGACCCCGCCGGCTAACTGTCCCAGTGTTTCCATGCGCTGCGCCTGTTGTATCCGGGCCTCGCTCAACTCTCGATCCTTCTCGGCTTGCTGGCGCTGCGCGATCTCGGTGAGCAGTCCGGCATTGGCCTTGCGAAGTTCGGCAGTCCGCTCAGCGACGAGGGTTTCGAGTTCCTCGCGGATGACCGCCTCTTCGCGATGCGCCCGGCGCACCATGCCGATCATCGAATTGAAATGCGTCGTCAGGCGTCCGAGTTCATCCCTGGAAACCACCGGAAGTTCAACCGAATAGTCGCCGCTGATGATATCGTCGAGACCTTTCGCCAGATGATCGGCCGGGCGAATGACCATCACCGTCAAGAGCCACCAGATAATGGACCCTATCGAAAGTCCGGCAATCGACATTGCCGCCAAAAGCAACATCGTTCGGTCCGTCAGGTCCAGCACGGTGGCCCGGCTGACCTCGATCTGGTCGCGGGTAATGGCCTGGATCTTGTCGTCCAACAAATCGTCCAGTTCTGCGCGCAAAACAAAGAGCTGTAGGTGGAGCCGCATTAGTTCGTCAGACAAATCGAGAAGTTGGGTTATCAGGGAAGCCTTTTCGTCGAGAAGACGCCACATTTCGCCACGACTGTCGGTCACGATCACATCTAAAGACGTGCCGAATATAAACTTCAATGCAGCCTCGAAACTAGAGATTTCTTCGGCAATAGCGACGCGATACTTCGCTTGCGGACTCGTCACGTAGTTTGCAACTAGAGTGTCTATGGTGCGGGAATAGTTTTTAATTTTTACGATTGATTGCGCCGAGCCAAATGGAGACTCAGTCGGCGCAAACCGCAAGAAAGCATCAATTTTGCCATCCAGCAGCGGGCCAATCGCAATTGAATTGAGGGCGTAGGTAAGCGTGTCGGCAGTCAGCTGGTCCTTGGTGGCGATCATCTGCCTGCCGATCTCCATGAAACTGTTGAATTGCTCCTTGGTTTCGTCAATTAGTTGAATCTCATGTTCTGTCGCAGCGTGAACGCGGAATATTTCGCAAGACGCGAGAAATTTCGCGACGTCTTCCTCGATACGGGCAAGATGAGCTTGATCCGGGTGGCGCGTATAACCGATGACCGCGAGGCCAATTCCAAGGAGATTGATCTCCATTTCGTAGGCCGCCGAATCCTTGGACCCAGCCTTAGAAACGATAAATTCAAATTCACTCTGGATGCCGCGCGTGCGCTGCCAAGACACACCCCCGATTATCGAAAACATCATAAGAAGAACCATGACCGCGAGGGCAATCTTGATGCGTATTGTCATAGGTGAGAGGTTCCGACAGCACCACTGGGTCTGGTGCCGTAGCTGCGGTCAAATGTACACTGCCGGCGATCATTGGGGGGCATCGTGGCAAAAAAATGGTTACGGAAACCACTCGCGAGGGACGGACCCATGTGACAATCCTTACCTGACTGGATCGAGGTGCTCTTTGGACTGCTCCCCTTGGAGTTCGAGATAGTGGCTTGTCCACGCTCCTGTTTCGTTCTTAGTTCGATCGTTGGTAGTATTCCCACGGCAGTTTATGCAGCGGATGAAATTCAGGGGCTTAGAATGTGGTTGGTGGTGGTCCCCTGTCGCTACATCCACTTCACCTTCGGCCACGCGGCGCAGCGCGGGTCTGAGATCGCATCATGAAATTTTCGGCGGTCACTGGCCTGCTGCCGGTTTCGTGGACACAGAGATAAGGTGTTTCATGAGATTGGAGATCAACGATGGCGAGATGAAAGTTCAACGACGAGTTCAAGCGGGAGGCCGTGCACCTGGTGACGGTGCGCGGTGTCACGACGGCGCAGGCGGCGCGGGACCTGGTCGTGCATGCGACGGTGCTCCGACTGTGGATTCGGGAGACTGAGAGTAGCGGAACGGCGTCGTTTCCCGGCAATGGCCAGATGGCGCCAGGTGATGAGGAACTTCGGCAGTTACGGCGCGAAGTGACGGAGCTCAAGGTGGAGCGAGACATCCTGAAAAAGGCCGCAGCCTACTTCGTCAGGGACCAGATCTGATGTTCGGGTTCGTGGCGAGACACCGAGGGATCTGGCCAGCCAGTTGGACGTGCGATGCGATCGGTGTGTCGCGGAGCGGTTTCCACGCCTGAAGTGAAGGACCTGCGCGTCGAAGCTTTGGCTTTTAAGAAATGCGTGGCCGATCTCTGAGGTGCCCCTAGATTTGTAGGCGCTTTGCCCCCTAACTTTGAGGCGAGGAGGCCGACATGGGGACAAGCAACTACAGCGACGAGTTCAAGCGCGACGCGGTGCATCAGATCACGGTGCGAGGTTATCCGGTGTGGGGGGTGTCCCAGCGTTTGGGTGTCAGTACGCACTCGCTCTACAAGTGGCTGAAGCTTTTTGGGGAACCGGTCCCGAAGCCGGGTATGGACCAGGAAGCCGAGAACCGACGCCTGAAGCGCGAGCCGGCGCGAGTGACCGAGGAGCGCGACATCCTAAAAAAGGCAACGGCGTACTTCGCGCGCGAGTCCCAATGAAGTACGCCTTCATCCGGGCGCATCGCGGGGAGTTCGGCGTCCGGGCCATGTGCCGGGTGCTGATGGTCCATTTCAGCGGGTTCTATGCATGGCTTAAGGAACCGTTAAGCCAACGTGCGCAGGCGGATGCACGCCAGACCGAGCTGATCCGGCAGGCCTGGACCGACTGCGGCAAGGTCTACGGCTATCCATTGGCCGGTAGGTGATTGTTTTACAATCACCGTAAGGCGCAAGCTGACGGACGACCTGCGCGACCTGGGCGAACAAGTTTCCGAGAACCGGGTGGCGCGCCTGGCGTCCCTTGCTGGGATCGCCGCGCAAGGCGGTTATCGACGCCGTCCCGGCCGATACGCCGGCCAGCCCGCCATCGTGGCCGAGAACAGGCTGAAGCAGCGGTTCCAGACTTCTCAGCCCGATCAGGTCTGGGTGACCGATATCACCTACATCAAGACCCACGAGGGCTGGTTGTATCTGTGTGTCGTCATCGACCTGTTCTCGCGCCGCGTGGTCGGTTGGTCTGCGCAGTCCCGCATGACCACGGACCTCGCCCTGCAGGCCTTGCTGATGGCCGTCTGGCGGCGAAAGCCAACTGGCCAGGTCATGGTGCATTCCGATCAGGGTTCCCAGTTCACCAGCCGGGAGTGGCAGACGTTTCTCCGCCAGCACAACCTCGAACCCAGCATGAGCCGACGCGGCAACTGCCACGACAATGCCGTGGCCGAGAGCTTCTTCCAGCTACTGAAACGGGAACGGATCAGACGACGAACCTATCCCAACCGAGACACCGCCCGGCAGGACGTGTTCGAATACATCGAACTGTTTTACAATCCGAAACGCAAGCACACGAACAACGGCATGCTGTCGCCCGTTGACTTCGAGATCAGACAGCGGAAACTGAAAGAGGCAGGTGTCTAGGAAACTAGGGGCACCTCAGACAGCACCCGCGCGTGCGCTGGGGAAGGACGAGTGAGGGTCAGACGGCTGAAATGGTGGAGCGATTGGTGAGGTATTCACCTCAGTGGTCGTCTCAGTCTCATCTACACTCCCTAGTCGCTACAGTAGGCCAGAAATCCTCACCTATCAAATCGCCCTAAACTGTCCATGGCGCTGACGTCAGACACGACCGGACTGACCACCACATTTGCGGACGCCCCCGCCTCGACCATCTCATGGGCCTGCGCCGTGGCTTCCAGCGGCAGAACACCAGCCACATCGGGTCGCAGCACACCAGCGCTAAGGAAGGACCCGATCGAGGCCGAGGCGCTGGCTAACTGCACCGGCGACAGCAAAGCCCCTTGCACGAAATCGAGCCGTGCCGATTTCTTGGCGAAGGCGTAGTAGTCCAGAATCGGCATCCGTTCGCTGGTCGAGGAATAGGCGGCCAGGGTTCCGTGCAAGGCGAGGGCGCGGATATCGGCCGCGTGGTTTGCTCCGAAATCGACCTCGACGATCCGCGCCACGCCGAGTCCGCCCGTGGCCTCCATCACCGCGGCCACAATATCGTCAGTGTGACGGTCGAGCACGATGTCGGCCCCCTTGGCCTGCGCGACCGCCCGGCTTTCTGCGGAGCCTGCGGTCGCGATCACCCGTGCGCCGCTGCGCATTGCCAACTCGACCACAACGCGGCCGACCGCACCGCCGCCGCCTTGCACCAATATGGTTTGCCCGGTGACCGGCCCGTCTGCGAGGACTGCGAGCCAGGCGGTGAAGGCGGGCACGCCGATTGAGGCGCCTTCGGCAAAGGTGATCGTTTCGGGCAGGGCGATGGCGCGCTCTGCTGCGATGCAGACATAGTCCGCCGCCGTGCCTTGCGCGCGCGCGCCGAGCACAAAGACCCGCTCGCCGATCCGCCGCAGCGAAACCTCCGGCCCGACCGCGTCGATCACGCCCGACCCGTCGCTATGTGGCACGATCCCGCCGGGCGGCACCTTGGCGCTGGTCCAGCCGGACCGCCCCTTGGTGTCATGCGGATTGACGCCCGAAGCATGGACCCGCACCCGGACCTCGCCCGGTCGGGGCTCCGGCACGGGAAGATCGACGATCTCCAGCACCTCCGCCGCCGGGCCGGTCCGCAGGTAGCGCACGGCCCGCATCTTGGTCAAAGTGCGGCCTCGACCATCCGCGTCGCTTCGCGCAGTGCCGCCACCACCCGGTTACGGCCGCGCAGAAGCTGGGTCAGCGCAAAGCCCATCTGGTCCGCGGGCACTTCGTCCAGGGCCACCGCGATGGCCGGCAAAGGTGGGACATTGAGGGCCGGGTCATGGGTGAAGCGCGGGCCTCTTGTGTAGTTGATCGGCACCAGCACCCGGGCCAGCCCTTTGAGCACCGGGTTGGCCGCATCAGCCGTGATCTCCCCCGCGTCGAGGGCCTTGTGGAACCGGTCTAGCGCGCCTGCCAGGGCCGCCGCAGCCGCCTTCGCCGGGCCAAAGTCGAACCGGTCGCCGGTTGCCTTTTGATAGGCCGCAATGGTTGCGGTGAATTCTGCCGCCGTGGCGCGCCAGTCGATCGGCAGGACATCGGCGTTGGCGACTGTCGAGACTGCTTCGAGATAAAGCGCTATGTCCTTTGCCAGCACGTCCTTGTCGGCGATTTCGAACGTATCGGCTTCGGTATGCCATGCAATATTCCCGCCGCAGCCACCGACGACGTAGTAGCCCTTCTCGGCCCGGGCCGCGTCGGTCATCATCGACGAGGCCATGAAGCAGCCCGAGATGCCGATATTGTTGAACGTGTAGTCCGAGTTCCGCTGCGGCCGCTTGCGCTTGGCCTTCTGGCCTGTCACATCGGCGACCACCTGTTGCACCAGCGCTTCGGTTTCCGACATGCACGAGATGCTGGAATAATCGGTCGCCCAGCGGCATCCCGGCGAGTCGCAGTTCATATGCGCCACGCAATTCTCGGCAAGGTCGATAGCGAAGCTATCGGCGAACCAAGCCGAGCCGCCATAGCGTCCGGTCGAGTGGCCGGCCCACCAGGCCAGCCGCACCGAGCGCTTCAGCTTGTCGCGCTGGGTCCAAAGGACGCGCGCCACTTCGAGCATGCAGGCGTTGCCGGTGCCGTTGTCGCCCACGCCCTCGCGCCAGCTGTCGTAATGGCCGTGCAGGAGCACGAACTCCTCGGGGTTCTCAGAGCCGGGGATTTCGACCACCGGCATCTTCTGGACGAACCAGCCGGTTTCCAATTCCGTGCGGAGCCGCGCCCGACCGCCGCGCTTGGCGAGTGCGATCAGCATTTGCCCGTCGGGCTGGTTGACCGCCGCCGACGGAATGCGCGGCAAGCGCGCCAGATCGGCGGGTTCGGGCGTTCCCCAGATGGTCGAAACCGTCCCCCAGTGGATCAATTCTCCCGGGTTGACTGCGATCACGCCCGCCGCTCCAGCGGCCTCAAGTCCGGCCACGAAATTGGGCAGGGCGAAGCCCTCGATCACTGCGATCTTGCCGGCCACCCCGGCCACCGCGCCGCTCGGGTTCCGGTCCAGTGGCGTGCCACCGCTTGCCTCGGCTACATAGAGCAGTTCCGCCTCGATGCCTTCGGGGACTGAGGCGCAGAACGCCGGTGGTTTGGCGACAAAGGTCATGCCATCGGCCTCGACCGAGGCCGCACCGGGCAGCGACAGGAAGAGTTCGGGCGCATGCATCGTCACCGGCACCCCTTCGGCCCGTAGCGCCTCGGCGATCATTTCGGCCCCGCGATTGGCATCTTCGGGCTTTTCGCGGTGCTGATGCGCGAACTTTTCGACCAGCCCCCAAGGTGCCGACAGATTGATCTCTTTTCGCAAGGCGAGACTCAGGCTATTCATGGCGTTGTCCTTTTCTTGTTTCGCTGGCCGAAACGACGTTTCAGAAAGCATAACATATGATTTCCGCGAAAGAAGAGAAAAATGTCGACCCCGCGTCCTACTTGGTCTCGTCGGTTGACCGGGCGATGCACCTGCTTCTGACGCTTGCCGAGATGCCTGACAGTGGGGTCACTGAACTGGCCGAGGCGACAAAGAACACCAAGAGCTTGACCTTCCGCCTGCTCTTCACGCTCGAACGCCGTGGACTTGTGCGCAAGGACCCCGACCGGCGCACCTATACGCTAGGCTACAGGGCACTATTGCTGGGCGACCAGTCCCGCCGCCAGTCCCGTTTGATCACCACCGCCGAGCCGATCCTTGCCGACCTGTCGGACACCACGCGCGAGAACGCCCTCTTGCTGGTGCGCGAAGACCTGAACCACATCTGCATTGCGATGCGCGCGTCGCCGCACCCGCTGCGAATCTTCGCAGCCATTGGCCGACTTGGCCCCTTGCATGCGGGAGGTGGGCCTAAGGTTCTGCTAGCCCATGCGCCGGCCGAGGTTCAGGAACGGGTGATCTCGGGCGCGTTGGAAGCGTTTACCGAGATGTCGATCTCGGACGCAGACGCATTGGTCGCCACGCTGAAGGATATCCGCGCCAAGGGCCATGTCGTCTCGATCGGCGAGTTGGACCCCGACATTTTCTCGATCGCGGCACCGGTCCGTGACCATTCAGGCGTGGTGATCGCGGCACTTGGGATCAATGGTCCGACGGCGCGGCTTACCGAGACGTCGCTGGATCAGTTTCGCGCGGCTGTGTTGGCAAATGCCGATCGGCTTTCGGGCATGCTGGGTTGGCAAGGTAAGACCGACGTTCATCCGGATTGAAGGACCCGACCCTGTGCCTTTGCGTGCAGAATGACCGGCTGCATACCAATCCATAGCTGCGCTGGCGCTGGTCGCCGCACGGCAGCTTCAACTCGTCGCGATACGCCCCTGCTGGGGCGACGAACCGGCCATGCGATCAGAGCCGCGCGGGTCTGCGGAAAATGTTCTCTGTTGCAAATCGATCCGAAACGCGTTTTCATTCACCGAAACGTCGTTTCAATTTTGAATGCCCGCAGCAAGGAACCCGCCCATGACCTCTCCCTTCGCAGCCCTCACCGATCAGGTCACGCTTGATGCGCCGTGGAGTCTGGTTGAAGCCTTCTCCACCATGCCGCGCTGGAAGCCCGTTGATGTCGAGGTCGCAGCTCGCGACATCGCCCGTCGGTTGGCGGAGCTTGGTGTGCCCTTCACGTTGCACGAGGCCAATCTCTACCTGTCGATTCCCTTCACCGCATCGGTCACCGCTGGCGGGACGACGTTCAAGGCGAAGCCGCCCGCCTATGCCCGCGACTGCCGCGAGGGTCTGACCGCGCCCTTGGTCCATGTTCCGGCGACATTCAGCAAGACGATCAACACGCTTTTCGAAAAGAACCAGGATGCCGAGGCGAGTTCAGAGGCCAATATTCGTGGCAAGATCGTCATCTCCGAAGGGTTTTCCTTCCCCGGCAAGATCCTTGAATTCGAACAAAAGGGTGCGGTCGGGGTGATCGCGATCAACCCCGGGGCTGATGCCCATTGGGGGATCTGCACATCGATCTGGGGCACGCCCGACCTTGACGATCTGCCGCGCAAGCCGACGATCCCGGTGGCGGCTGTCAACAATCCCGACGGCCAGAAGCTGATCGAGATTGCCCGCGCGGGGGGAAAGGTCACGATCCGCACGGAGATGGAGGAGGGCTGGTACAAGTCCCTCGTTCCGGTGGTCGATGTGCAAGGCAGTGAAGAGCCCGACAAATTCGTGCTTCTGCACGGCCATTATGACAGCTGGGATGTGGGTGTCGGCGACAACGCCACTGGCGACGCGACCATGCTGGAGGTTGCCCGGGTGCTTTGGAACAACCGGAAAGAGTTGAAGCGGAGCGTCCGCATTGCCTGGTGGCCCGGCCATTCGACCGGGCGCTATGCAGGGTCGACCTGGTTTGCCGACGCCTTCGCGCTGGACCTCGACGACAATTGTGTCGCCCAGATCAACTGCGACAGCCCGGGGTGCCGCTGGGCCACGGAGTTTACCGATGTGTCGTGGATGAAAGAGGCCGAGGCCTATTGCCAGCGCACGATCCGAGAGGTCACGGGCCTTGGCTCGCAAGGCGAGCGCCCGCACCGCGCGGGGGACTACGCGTTCAACAATATCGGGCTTTCCAGCTTTTTCATGCTCTCCTCGACCATGCCCGAGGCTCTGCGGAAGGAGAAAGACTATTACGCGGTCGGCGGCTGCGGCGGGAATATCGCCTGGCATACCGAACATGACCTGATGGAGATCGCCGATCGCGATATCCTGCTGCGTGACATCAAGGTCTATCTGGCCGCCGTCCTTGGGGTTGCCAATGCGGATGTCCTCCCGTTCGACTGGCGCGCCCAGGTGGCGGAGTTCTCCGAGACGATCGCTGGCTATCAAAAGGCCGCCGGGAACCTTGGCGACCTGTCGCCTGCCGCGAGTGCCGCGGCGAGGCTCGCGTCTGCCCTCGATGCGTTCTACGCCGCGATTGATAGTGGAGCGCTCAAGCCCGCGCAGGCCAACCCGGTGATCCAGCGTCTTGCCCGGATCTTGGTGCCGGTGAACCATGCCAACCAGCCGCGCTTTCGTCATGACCCTGCCCTTCCGGTGCTGGCCCTTCCGGCCATCGCCGTGGCGCAAGATCTGGCCGGGCACGCGCCAGAGACACTCGGCTTCGCCCAGACCCAGATGGTGCGCGGCGTGAATCGGGTTGCCGCCGCCTTGAACGACGCCATCCGCCTTGTGAAGGGAGCGGCCGCGTGAGTCCCGCCAGCCGCGATGGCGCCATCGCCCGGGTTCGTCGCGGCTTTGATGCCGGCGCCTTTCTGGAAACCCTGCGCCGACGCGTCGCGATCCCGACCGAGAGCCAAGAGCCCGAGCGGCTGGGCGACCTGCATCGCTATCTCGCCGACGAGATCGCGCCGTCGCTTAAGCCATCGGGCTACACCTGCAAGATCACGCCCAACACCGTTCCCGGCGGCGGGCCTTTCCTCGTGGCCGAGCGGATCGAGGATCCGGCCCTGCCGACCCTGATGAGTTACGGCCACGGCGACGTGGTGCGCGGCATTCCCGAACAGTGGCGTAAGGGGCTGGACCCATGGGACATCATCGTTGAAGGCGAGCGTTGGTACGGGCGCGGCACCGCCGACAACAAGGGCCAGCATTCGATCGTCTTCGCCGCCCTTGAGGCAGTCTTGGCCGAGCGCGGTCATCACGGCTTCAACTCGCGCATCCTGATCGAGACCAGCGAAGAGATCGGCTCCCCTGGGCTCGACGCTTTTCTGACCGACCATGCCGCCCGGCTTGGCACCGATGTCATGATCGCCTCGGACGGCCCGCGCCTGGACCCGGGCCGCGCCAATGTGAAACTTGGCAACCGCGGCGGCATCGCCTTCGATCTGTCGCTGAAGCTGCGCGAAGGCTCGCGCCATTCCGGCCATTGGGGCGGCGTGCTGGAGGACCCGGGAGTGATCCTAGCGCAGGCGATTTCGTGCATCACGACGCCGCGCGGGCAGATCCTGGTGAAGGACTGGCTGCCCAAAGCGATCCCGCCGAAGGTGCGCGAGGCCCTTAAGGGACTCGAGATCGACCCCGCCGACCCGTCACTGGTGATGCCCGAAGACTGGGGCGAGCCGGGGCTGACGATCGCAGAGAAGATGTTCGGCTGGACCAGTTTCATCGTGTTGGCGATGATCACCGGGCGGCCGGAAAACCCGGTTAACGGTGTGCAGCCCGATGCCCGTGCCCGGTGCCAGTTGCGGTTCACTGCCGACGCCGACCACACAAGGTTTCTGTCAGCGCTGCGCGAGCATCTCGACGCGCATGGCTTTCAGATGGTCGATATCACGCCGGTGCGTGAGAATTTCTTTCCCGCCTGGCGTACCGACCCCGAAAACCCTTGGGTCGATTGGACCGTGCAGAGCATCGCCCGCACCACCGGTGAGCCGCCCCTGATCGTGCCCAACTCCTCCGGCGGGCTGCCGTCGGAACTGTTCGGGCGTGCCCTTGGCTGCCCGATCCTGTGGATCCCGCACAGCTATGGCGGCTGCCGTCAGCACGGCCCCGACGAACACGTCCTTGCCCCGCTGACGCGCGAGGCTCTTTCCATCATGGCCGGTGTTTTCTGGGACCTCGGCGAACCGAAGGGCCGACCGCAATGACCGACAAGATGACTGACGAAACCGCCGATCTGCTGGCCGGCATCCGCACTTGGGTCGAGATCGAAAGCTACACGACCGATATAGCTGGCGTGAACGGCGTAGCCGACCGGGTCACCGCCGACTACGCGAAGTCGGGGGCCGAAGTCACGCGAGTGCCCGGCACCGGCTTTGGCGATCACCTTGTTGTGCGCGCACCTTGGGGCGGGCAGACGAACACGCCCGGTATCTTGATCATCAGCCATATGGATACCGTCCATCCCAAGGGCACGCTCGAAACGTTTCCGTTTCGGACAGAGGGCGATCTGGCCTTTGGCCCCGGCATCTATGACATGAAGGGGGGCGCCTATATCGCGATGCGCGCGGTCTGCGACCTTGCGAACTCGGGCGGGGCTCCGTTGCCGGTGACCCATCTTTTTGTGGCAGATGAGGAGATCGGCAGCCCGACTTCAAAGGAGTTGATCATCGAACTTGGCCGCGCGGCCAAATACGTGCTGGTCACCGAACCGGCGCGCGAGGGCGGCAAGATCGTTGTCGCCCGCAAGGGAGCGGTTCGCTACGAGGTCACGACCCATGGCGAGGCCAGTCATGCCGGCGCGCGCCATCAGGACGGGCGGAGTGCGATCAAGGAGATGGCGCATACCATCCTGAAGTTCGAGGCGATGACCGATTACGAGCGTGGTACGACGTGCAACGTCGGCCTGATCAACGGCGGCACCGGGACCAATGTTGTTCCGGCGCGCTGTTGGATCAAGGTCGATTTCCGAATTGCCGACATGGCTGCACTGGGCGAGGTCGAGGCGTTCGTTCGCGGCCTGACGCCGGAAGACCCCGACGTGCGGATCGAGATCACCGGCGGGCTTGACCGCCCTCCTTATGAGCGCGACGCAGGTATAGATGCCCTCTTCGATCTGGCCAAGACCATCGCCGCCGATATCGGCTGGGAGCTGCAGGGTCTGAAGACCGGCGGCGGCTCGGACGGGAACTTTACCGCCGCCTTGACCCCCACGCTCGACGGGCTTGGGGTCGACGGAAAGGGTGGGCATACCGATTACGAGCAGCTGAAGATCAGCTCGCTGCAGCCGCGACGCCTGTTGATGCGTGGTCTTCTGGAGCGGCTGGCATGAGCCTGCGACTGGGCTGCGATGTTGGGGGCACGTTCACCGATTTCGTGCTTCACGATTCCGCCAGCGGGGCGACCACGACACTCAAGGTGGCGACCACGCCGGACGCGCCCGAAGATGGGGTGATGGAAGGCCTCACCGCGCTGACGGCCGAGCAACCGGGCCTGCTGACCGATCTTTCCGCGCTAATCCATGGCACGACTTTGGTGATCAACGCGATCCTTGAACGCAAGGGGGCCGACACCGCGCTTATCGCCACGCGCGGTTTTCCCGACATTCTGGAGACCCGGCGTGAAATCCGCTACGACATCTATGATATCCGCCAGCGGTTTCCGACACCGATCGTGCCGCGGCACCGGCGCCATGAGGTGACCGAGAGAATCCTCGCTGACGGCAGTGTCGAGACCCCTCTGGACGAGGCCAAAGCGCTGGCCACATTGCGCGGGCTGGTGGCGGACGGTGTCACTTCGGTCGCCGTCTGTCTGATCCATGCCTATGCCAACCCGGTGCATGAAGAGGCGATCGCGCGGCTGGTCCACGACCATGATCTGGCGCTTGATGTCTCGCTCTCCTCGCTGGTGCTGCCCGAAATCCAGGAGTTCGAGCGCACCGCCACCACGGCGATCAACGCCTATGTCCGCCCCAAGGTGAACAGCTATCTGGGGCGGATGGAGACGGGGCTGGCGCGGGGTGGCTATGCGCGTCCGCTGTTCTTGATGCAGTCGGGCGGCGGTATCATCGCAGCACCTTCGGCTCGTGCCGCCCCGGTCCGGTTGGCGGAATCGGGTCCGGTCGGCGGAGCGCTGGCCGCCCGGGCGCTGGCCGAGGCAGCCGGGCACAAAAACGCGATTGCCTTCGACATGGGCGGCACCACGGCCAAGACCTGCCTGATCACGGATGGTGCCATGCCGGTCACCCGCGCCTACGAGGTCGACCGTATACACCGGTTCAAACGTGGCTCGGGCACGCCGATCGCTGTGCCGACGGTCGACCTGATCGAGATCGGCGCGGGGGGCGGTTCGATTGCCTCGGTCGATACGCTCGGCCTGATCCGGATTGGCCCCGAGAGTGCGGCCGCCGATCCGGGACCTGCGTGCTACGGGCGCGGCGGCACCCGCGCCACCGTCACCGACGCCAATGTTTTGCTGGGTTACCTCGACCCTGCGGACTTCCTTGCCGGAGCGATGCAGCTTGATGTGACAGCCGCCGAAGAGGCCATTGCCCGCGACGTCGGCGCCCCCCTTGGGTTGACACCGTTGAAGGCAGCCGCCGCGATGATCGAGGTCGTGAACGAGAACATGGCCCAGGCCGCGCGCATGTATGTGGCCGAGCGTGGCGGCGATCTGGAACGCGCGATCATGGTGGCGTTTGGCGGCGGCGGCCCGCTTCATGCCCATCAGGTGGCGCGCAAGCTCGGCGTCTGCCGCATCTTGATACCCGAGGCGGCGGGTGTCTTTTCCGCGCTTGGCTTTCTGGCCGCTGCCCCCGCCTATGAAGTCGCCCGGTCGCGCCCGATGCGGCTGGCCGACGTGACGCCTGAGGCCCTGGCCGAGACCTTCGCCGGCCTCACCGCCGAGGCGGAAGCGGTTGTATCGCAGGCGGCCCCCGGCGCGCCCATCACCTGCAAGCGCATCGCCGAGATGCGCTATGTCGGGCAGGGACACCAACTTCGTGTCACTCTGGGCGCGCTTGAGCCTGTGGCAATTGCAGCCGCGTTTTCCGACGCTTACCGCGCCGCCTACGGCTATGCCTACGACGATCTGGAGCCCGAGATCGTGACCCTTCGCCTGGCCGCAGAAGCTGACCAGCCAGCGGCTTCCGTCACTGGCAGTGGCCTTGTCACCGAGGCCAGGCCCGGGGTGCGCAATGCATGGGATCCAACCACCGAAACCACGGCCCCACATCAGGTTCTGCCCTTCGCGGCCCTCTCCGGTTCGATCACGGGACCGGCCCTGCTTTCCCAGCCCGGCGCCACGGTGCTGATCGGGGCCGGTGCGCGGGCCGAGCGCAAGCCCGGCGGCTGGCTCGAAATCACGTTGGAGGCTTTGCCATGACCGCGCCATTCGATGGTCTGAGGTTTCAGGTGCTCTGGTCGCGGCTGATCTCAGTCGCCGACGAGATCGCGACGACGCTGGTGAAAACGGCGTTCTCGCTGATCGTGCGCGACAATCATGATTACGCCTGCGCGCTTTATGACAGCCGGGGCCGGATGCTGGCCCAGTCGACCCAGTGCACACCGGGGCAGGCAGGTTCGACCCCTTCGGTGATGAGCGACATGCTCAGCGTCTATCCCGCTGAAACTCTGGAAGAAGGCGATGTCCTGATCTGTAACGATCCCTGGATCGGGGCTGGCCATTCGCCGGATGTGTTCATCGCCACGCCGATCTTTCACCAAGGCACGCTGGCTGGCTTTGCCTGCACCTGCGCGCATCACGTGGATATGGGCGGGCGTCTGGGCGCCACCGACGCGCGCGATGTCTATGAGGAAGGTGTGATCATTCCGGTCTCCAAGCTGATCCGCGCGGGCAAGCCCAATGACGAGCTGTTCCGCCTGATCACCCGCAACGTCCGCACGCCGGAAAAGGTGATGGGCGATCTGCGCGCGCAAATTTCGGCCAACCATGTGGGTGCTGCCGGCATCCGGCGGATGATGGATGAGTTCGGGCTTTCAACCCTGACGGACCTCTCGGATGCTGTCTCTGCGCGATCCGAGCAGGCCCTGCGCGCGGCCATCGCTACGCTGCCGAGCGGCACGGTCAGTCACGAGGTTCTGCACGAGATCACCGACGATGACGGCAATCGCCTGCGCATAGCACTCCGTCTCGATCTGTCGGCCGAAGGTGTGCGGCTCGATTTCACCGGCACATCGCCGCAAGTGGCCAAGCCGATCAACGCAGTGCTCAACATCACCCGGGCCTATTGCGTCTTTCCCTTCATCGCCACGCTTTGTCCCGACTTGCCGATGAACGCGGGCGCGTTCCGTCCGATCGAGGTTCATGTGCCCGAAGGCACGGTTCTCAACCCGACGTTTCCCGCACCCGGCATGTACCGCAGCCTCTTGTCGTATTTCACCGTCGAGGTGATCATGGGGGCGTTGCAAAAACTGGCGCCGGAGCGTGTCATGGCGCCCTCCGGCACCTATCCGCTCTGGATCCAGAAGTTTGCCGGCAAGCAGGCCGATGGCCGCGATTTCGTCACCCATTTCAATGCGCAGGGCGGGCAAGGCGCGTTCCACGACCGCGATGGTGTTACCGCCGTGGTCTTTCCGGGCAACATTGCGTCGACCTCGGTGGAACTGTTCGAATACGAAACGCCGATGCTGGTGCGCCGTCGCGCGCTGATCCCGGATTCGGGTGGCCCCGGCAAGTTTCGCGGCGGGCTCGGTCAGGAGACTGTGCTTGAAGCCCGCGCGTCACTGCCTATTCGCACCGCCTTGTCGGGTGGGCGGTTCCACCAGCCTGCACCTGGCATGGATGGTGGCGCGTCAGGCTCGCGCGGTGAAATCAGGGTCAACGACGGGGCGCCGTTTTCCCGCCCCGATCGCTGCGATCTCTCGCGGGGCGACCGTGTCACTCTGCGGCAGCCGGGCGGCGGCGGCTTTGGTCTTGCCGCCGAGCGCGATCCGGCCCGCGTCGAGGCCGACCTCCTGGGCGGTTACGTCACCCCGGAGGCGGCCAAGCGCGACTACGCCGTGGTCCTTGATCCGGCAAATGGGGGCGTCGATCACCAAGAGACCCACGCCCTGCGTATGGCCAGTCAGCGGCCAGATGTTGAAGTGCGGGTCAAGCGATCTGTGGTGACCTAGACACGCCTTTCGCTCTGCCGCGCCGCGGCACGATACACGGCGCGGAGAAGGTCGGCCCTAGGCCCCTTCGACCAGAACGCGCGCGGCTCTGAGCGCCGCAACGACCCGGTTGCGGGCCCGCAAGGCCTGGGTCAGCGCAAAGCCCCGTGTCTCGTCTCCGTGCTCGGCCAGATCAATGGAGACATCGAGCATCGGCAGCGGCGGGCAGGTGATCGCGGGATCATGGCGGAACCTCGGGACGCGGGTGTAGTTCAACGGCACCAGTATTCGCGCCAGTCCCTGACGGACGGCATTGGCGCGCTTTGCCGGCACCTTTTTGGTGCTGATCCCGGTGTCGAACTTCTCCAGCGCTGCATCAAGCGCGGACACGGCCTGCGCCGCCTCAGACAGGTCGAAGACCTTGCCGCAGGCCTTCTGGTAATCGGCGAGGGTCTGCGTGAACTCGGCCGTCTGCATCCGCCAGTCGACGGGCAGAACCTCGGACTGCGCCAGCCGCAGGACTGACAGAAGATAGATCCGGATATCCCGCAGCAAGACCTCTTTGTCGGCGATCTCCAGCGTGTCATTCTCGGTGTGCCAGGCGATGTTGCCGCCGCAGCCCGAGACGGCGTAGTAGCCTTTCTCGGCCCGCAGATCGTCGGGCATGGTCGACGACAGCATGTAGAAGCTCGACAGCCCGATGTTGTTGAAAGAGTAATCCCCAGCCTGATTGGGCCGCTTGAAGATCGGTGTTTGGCCAGCCACTTCTTCGATTACCGAGGTCACCAGAGGCTGCATCTCGGCCATGCAGGTAGTCTGGTGATAGCCCGTCGCCCAGCGGCAGCCCGGGCTATCGCAGTTCACCTGTGCCACGCAATGCTCGTCGAGTTCCTGCGCGAAGTGGTCGGCAAACCAGGTCGATCCGGCATAGCGCCCGGTCGAATGGCCGGGCCACCAGGCGATACGCACCGAGCGGCGCAACTCGCCCCGATTGGCCCAGAGCACGCGTGCGATCTCCAACATGGTGGCGTCGCCGGTGGCATTGTCGCCCACGCCGACGTCCCACGAATCATAATGCCCGTGCAGCAGCACGAACTTGTCAGGCTCGATGGTGCCGGGGATTTCGGTCACCGGCACGGCCTGCTCGAACCAGCCTTCCTCCATCACCGTCTTGATCGTCGCCGCACCGCTTTTGCCTGCCTCGGCAATCAACGCGGTCCCGATTTCCTTGTTCACGGCGACCACCGGAATCTTCGGCTTTCGCGGCAGGTCGTCAAGGTCCGGCGTGCCCCAGACGGTGGTGCAGGTGCCCCAATGAATGTCGACGCCGGGGTTGATCGCGATCAACCCGACGGCACCCCATTCTTCGGCCAAAGCGGTCAGTGCGGGATTTCCGAAACCCTCGGTCAGCAAGATCCGCCCCTTCAGCCGCGCGCCAAGATCGGCGCCAGCTGCGCCGAAAAACGCGGTGGCGTTCTTGGTGTAGGAGCGCAGGCTTGCCTTTTGCGACGGTACATAAACCAGATCGCCGGTCACTCCATCGGGGCAATGCGCGGCAGAGGATGGCGGTTTTGCCCGATGGGTCGTGCCGCCTGAGGTGACCGAGGCATCGTGGGGCACGCTCAGGTAAACGCGTGGCCGGTGCACGGTCACGGGCACGCCCAGCGCCTTCAGTCGCTCGGCGATCAGATCGCCCGCGATATTCACATCATCGGGGCGCCAGCGCGGCATTCCCGAAAATGTCTCGACCAATTTCCAGGGTGTCTCAAGACCCGCTTCTGCCAAAATCTGGTTTTCCGTCGCACGCGCCAAAGCTCAATCTCCTTCTGTGATTGAAAAGTGTTTACCTTGCGACTGGGTTGCTGCATAGTAATAAAACAGCGTTTCGCCTGACGAAAAAGAAACGGTGCATGGGTGGGACCAGTTGGGGCCACCATGACGTCGCTGTCGGGAAGCCAGGAACAAAGGACCAAGGCGGTGCCGCATCAATGAGGCGGGTTCGCCGAGGATACGTCGCAACAAGGAGGTTACCATGCTACTCAATCCCAAAGGGCTGCTTCGTGCGACCCTCTCTGCCGCGTCCATGGCCGCGCTCTTGGCGGCCAGCCAACCTGCCGCCGCCCAATCCGGTGATCCGATCCGCAAGCTGACGCTGATCAGCCGCGCTCAGGCCGCCAACCCGCAGCAATTCCAGTCCGCCGAGCTTATCGCGCAGGCATGGCGCGAGCTTGGCCTTGACGTCGAAGTGCAGGGAATGCCCCGGCCGCAGCAGTCCGACGCTGTTTGGTACAACCGCGACACTTGGGATCTTACCATGTGGCAGATGGCCGGTCGGCCGGAGCGGTCGGACCCGGACGAGCTGATCTACAACCTCTTCCACTCTTCGACCAGGGAATCGGGTTACAACTTTGTCGGCTACGAGAACCTTGAGTATGACGAGATTGCAGAACAGCAGCGCAGGACGGCAAACCGCGCCGAGCGCAAGGTGCTGATCGACCGGCTGCAGGACATCGTCAACGAAGATCAGGTCTATGCCTTCCTCGTTCACCCGCTGCAGACCTTCGCCTTCGACAAGACGGTGTGGGATGCATCGACCACGATCGTGCAGCCGGGTCTTGGCATCAAGAACTTCTGGACCTTCTCGAACATCGCCCCCTTGGGCGACCAGAAGGACATGATCCTGAACTCGTCCGACGAACTGAACGCGATCAACCCGTTCTATATCTCGGGCGCCACCGACAGCTGGATCACCGAGTTGATCTGGGACCGGATGATGCGGATCGGGCCAGATGGTCTGGCCGAGCCCTGGGCTGCCAAATCGGTCGAGTGGGCGGATGACGCATTGAGCGTCACTGTCACCCTGCGGGATGGCATGATGTGGCACGACGGAACGCCGGTCACCACTGACGATGTGATGTTCTCGTTCACCGCTCCCATCAAATACGCCCCGATGTACAAGCCGTTCGTGGAGGGCATCACCAATATCGAAGTGCTCGACGCGGCGACAGTGCGTTTCGATCTGACCGAGCCTAACGCCGCCTTTGAGACCTCGACACTGGCCAAGGTCAACCTCGCCCCGAAGCATGTGTGGGAGCCGCTGCTTGCAGCGCTGTCCGAAGGCGAGAGCGCGGAATCCATCCTTGAGGAAACCCGTATCGGATCCGGCCCGTTCAAGTTCAACCGCTGGGCAAGCCAGCAAGAGGTCGTGCTTGACGCCAATGCCGACCACTGGGCCCCGCCAAAGATGGATCGCTGGATCCTGCGTATCGTGCTGAACGTCGAAGCGACGCTGGGCATGCTGCGGTCGGGCGAACTGAACTTTCTGTCCGACTACACCGGCGACCCGACGTTGCTGATTGAAGCGGCAACGGCCGACGGTGATATCGACGTGGTGGAATCGGTTGATGTCGGGTTCCAGTACCTGGCCTTCAACCTGCGTCGTCCGCCGTTCAACGACACCGCGTTCCGCCGGGCATTGTCAGCCGCAATCAACCGCGAGCTGATCCGCAAGGCCGCTTATAACGGGTTCGCCGTCAATGCGAACTCCGTGGTCTCGCCCGCTCTGTCGTATTGGCACAAGGCCGGGATCGCGGACGAATTGCCGACCGGCATGGACCTGGCCAAGACAATCCTTGCAGACGCGGGCTACGTCTTGGAAGACGGAAAACTGCACTACCCCGCGGGCACGATGGAGACCTTCGACAAGTGACCGGTTGAGCGAAGGGACACCCCGGCATGGTCTACTTCTTGAAGCGGTTCACGCACATGCTTTTCGTCCTCTGGACGGTTGCGACGATCCTCTTCTTCATGTTCCGCACCATGCCGGGAACGCCGCTTGCGGCGTTCATCGACAACACCACGACGGCCGAGCAGCAAAACGCGCTGATCCGCCAGTTCGGGCTCGATAAATCGCTGGGCGAACAATACTGGCTGTTCCTGACCAACCTCATGCAGGGTGATCTGGGGCAGTCGTTCTTCTTCAAGAAACCGGTGGTCGAGGTGGTGATGGAGGTGTTCCCGAATTCGGTCATCCTTACCCTGACCTCGTTGATCATCGCCTATCTCTTCGGGATTGTCGCGGGGGCCTATCTTGCCTGGCGGCGCGGCTCCTGGGTCGAAGGCGTCGGCATCCCGTTGGTGCTGACCACCCGCGCTGCGCCGGAGTTCTGGCTTGGCATGGTGTTTCTGGCGATCTTCAGTTTCCATTTTGGCTGGCTGCCCGCCGGCGGCGCCAACAGCTCCGGCACGGACTGGTCCAGCGGCTGGGCGCGGGTGACCTCGCTCGATTACATGTCTCACCTGGCGCTTCCCGCCATTACGCTGGCAATCTATCTGCAGGGCCTGCCGCTCTTGCTGATGCGCTCCAACATGCTGAACGTACTACAAGAAGAATTCATCACCATGGCCCGCATGAAGGGCCTTTCGACCTGGGCCATTGTCATGCGCCATGCGGCGCGCAACGCCCTGTTGCCGGTGGCGACCGCCTTTGCACTGGGTATCGGCGGTGCGGTTGGCGGCAACGTGGTGGTGGAGACTGTGTTCTCCTGGCCCGGCATCGGTCGGCTCTTGGTCAATGCTGTGTCCGCGTCCGACTATCCGTTGGCTCAGGGCGCATTCCTGATGATCACAGCGGTTCTCGTGGTGATGAACTTCATCGCCGATATAACCTATCATCTCCTGGATCCGAGGGTCAGAGTTGCAGCGCGCGGATGAAATAGCCCTTCCCGGACGCGGAGCCCGCTTCATTGCGGGTCTTTCCCGCTGGTTCTCTGCTGCCACGGCCATTCCGCGGCGTGACCCCTTCGCCTTTGCCGGGCTCTTGCTCTACCTGATCTTCATCCTGATCGCGGTGTTTGCCGACAACCTGATCACCCACGACCCGCGCGAGATCTTGTTCGACGCCAATTACGACCTGGCGCGGAACTTACAGCCCGGGGGCGACCACATCCTTGGTACGACTTTTTCGGGCCGCGACATTTATTCCCAGCTGGTCATGGGCACCCGAGGTGCCCTGGTGGTCGGGGTCACCGCCGCCTTTTGCGTGGTCACCATCGGTACAGTGATCGGCCTGATATCGGGCTTCTTCGGCGGCCTTACGGACACGCTTTTGATGCGGCTGGCAGACGTCGCACTTGGCGTGCCGTTTTTGCCCTTCGTCATCGTGCTTGCGGCCTTTCTCGATCCGAGCCAGTGGAACGTCGTCTTTGGCATTGCGCTGTTACTCTGGCCGCAATCGGCCCGGGTGATCCGCGCTCAGGTCATGAGCCTGCGCGAGCGCGCCTTCATCGAGGCGGCGCGGGTGACCGGGGCCGGACCCTGGCGCATCTTGTTCGTTCATATCGCGCCTAACGTGCTGTCGCTGTCGTTCCTCTACGCCTCGATTGCAGTTGGCTGGGCGATCCTAACCGAGGCCTCGATCTCGTTTCTGGGCTTCGGGCCATCGGATTCCGTCACCTGGGGCTATATGCTGCAAGATGCCTATGCGTCTCAAGCATTGGGCCGTGGGCAGTATTACTGGTTCGTTCCGCCCGGTCTTTGCATCATCGCAGTCGTCGTCGCGGGCTTCTTCATCAGCCGGGGCTACGAGGAAATCCTCTTCCCCAAATTGAAGGACTGAGCCCCACATGCTTCTGGAAGTCCGCGATCTTTCGATCGAATACCGCGTCACGCGGGGGCGTGTCCGTGCCGTGGACGGGATCAGCTTTGACGTGCCTGCGGGTGCAACTGTCGGTGTGGTCGGCGAAAGCGGATGCGGCAAGACGACCGCGGTTCGCGCCATCACCCGTGTCATGCCCGACTCGGCAGTGTTCGCGGCCGGCAGCATCAGCCTCGAAGGCACGGACCTTGTGAAACTGTCCGACCGCGAAATGCGCAAGCATCTGTGGCGCGACATTGCCTATATCCCCCAGTCGGCGATGAACGCGCTCGACCCTGTCTGGCGCGTCGGCAAGCAGGTCGAGGAGGTGTTGATCGACCGTGGTGGCATGACCCGCAGGGCGGCGCGCGTGCGCTCCCAAGAGCTGTTCGCGATGGTCGGGCTTGAGGCCAAGCGCCTCAGCGACTTCCCACATCAGTTTTCCGGCGGGATGCGGCAACGGGCCTCGATAGCACTGGCCCTCGCCCTTTCGCCCAAGCTGGTGATCGCGGACGAGCCGGTGACAGCACTTGACGTGGTGATCCAGCGGCAGGTCCTTGATACTTTCACCGATCTGCAAAAGAAGCTGAACCTGTCAGTGATCCTGGTCACGCATGATATTTCAGTCGTGGCCTATGTCTGCGATCACGTGGTGGTCATGTATGCTGGCAAAGTGGTCGAGGCGGGTCCGGTTGCCGAGGTGCTGGCCCGCCCCGGCCATCCCTACACGATGGGACTATATAACGCCTTTCCTGAACTGGCAGGTGAAGGAAAGGAGCTTTCGCCGATTGAAGGCTCACCCCCCGATCTTTTGGACCCGCCCAAGGGCTGCCGGTTCCGCGAACGTTGTCCATTTGCGATTGCGATCTGCAGCGAGGACCCGCCCGAGCACAACGTCGGCAAGGACCATCGTGCGCTCTGCCACCGCGCGTCCGAAGCGCCTGCACTGCGTGAGAAGGCCCGGCACACAAGCACGTGGGTCGGAGTGACCACCGAATGACCGGCACTCCCCTGATCGAAGTCGAAGGCCTGACCAAGCGGTTCGACGTGTCGCGCTCACTGTCCGACGCACTTGCCGGTCGCCGCCCCCAACTGCAGGCCGTGTCGGACGTAGACTTCACTCTGGCACCGGGCGAAACGCTTGGCATCGTCGGCGAGAGCGGCTGCGGCAAGACCACGCTCGGCCGGATGCTGATCAAGCTGATCCCGCCCTCGGAGGGGACAATCCGGTTCGACGGCGAGGATGTCACCGGAATGGACCGGGCGGCAGAGCTCGCCTTTCGCCGCCGCGCCCAGCTGGTGTTCCAGAACCCGTTCGACGCGCTGAACCCGCATTTCACCATCCTGCGCAGCCTTCAAGAACCACTGCACAACGCCCGTGTTCCCCGCCCAGAACATGCCGAGCGAATTGCCGAGGCGATGAAGATGGTGCACCTGCCCGCGCCCGAGCATTTCTTGCAGAGCTTCCCGCACCAGTTGTCGGGCGGGCAGTTGCAAAGGGTGGTCTTGGCCCGCGCACTGGTGCTGCGACCCGACTTCATCGTTGCCGACGAGCCGGTGTCGATGCTGGATGTTTCGGTGCGCGCGGGCATCCTGAACGTCTTGCGCGAAGTGCGCGACCGGATGGGTCTGACGGCGGTCTTCATCAGCCACGACCTGGCTCTGGTGCGCTACGTCTGTGCCCGTACGCTGACCATGTACCTTGGTACCGTGGTTGAGGACGGCCCGACCAGCGATATGGTCAGCAAGCCGCTGCATCCTTATACCCGCGCGCTGGTGCAGGCCGTGCCGGTGCCCCGGGTCGATCAAAGCCACGCGCCGCTGCCGATTACCGGCGGCCTGCCCGACGCGCGCAACCCGCCCTCGGGCTGTCGGTTCCGCGACCGCTGCCCACTCGCCGTGGCCCGCTGCGCGGCGGAGGTTCCGCGCCTGCGCGATGTCGG
>JBBKVJ010000023.1:0-2786 GCA_037968375.1 Paracoccaceae bacterium
GAGCCGGTACCGACACCAGATCCGGAACCTGCGCCCGAGCCGCAGCAGCCGTTCGAAGATGCGATTGCGGCAGCGGCAGCCGATGCCGTGGCGGCGGCCCTGGCAGAAGCGACAAGCGATGTGGGCGGCAGCGGCACCGCCGCCTCGGGCCCGCCGATGACCTCGGGCGAGCGCGACGCGTTCAGGATCGCGGTGCAGCGCTGCTGGGTCGTCGATCCGGGGTCGGAGGCCAGCCGGGTGTCGGTGACCCTGTCCTTCGGGCTGGACCAATCCGGCAAGGTGACAAGCGGGCCCAATCTGATGTCCAACGGCGGCGGCTCGGAAGCTGCTGTCCGGACCGCCTTTGAAGCGGCGCGCCGGGCGATCCTGCGCTGTCAGGGCGGCGGTTTCCAACTGCCGCCGGAGAAATACGAACAGTGGCGCGAGGTTGAGATGACCTTTGACGCGGGCGGCGGGCAGATCAGATGACGCGCAGAGCTTGCCCCGGGCGCCGAAAGTTGCCAAAGCCGCTGCGGCGGAACAAACGCCGTGCTATCGGGGTTTCAACCGAACGAAATCGAGGGCCATGATGAAGTTTTTCGCCTCCACACTTGCCGCCATCGCGCTGGGCGCGTCGGTCTTTGGCCTGCCGCATATGGCCGGGGCCGAGCCGTTGCGCATCATCCTGACCGATCCGACGATCGAGCCGGTACCGGTGGCGATTCCGACGTTCATCGCCGAGACGCCAGAGGCGGCGGGCTTTGCCGCCGATCTGACCCGGGTGGTTGCCGAGGATCTGGTCGGCACGGGTCTGTTCCGCGAGATCGCACCAGATGCGTTCATCGCGCGGGTCACCAGCTTCGACAGCCCGGTGCAATATGCCGACTGGAAGGCGATCAACGCGCAGGCGCTGGTCACTGGTGCTGTCAGCGTCGGTGCGGATGGGCAGATGTTGGTGAAGTTCCGGCTGTTCGACGTGTTCTCGGACGCGCCTCTGGGCGAGGGCCTGCAGTTCGCGGGCACCACCGGCACCTGGCGGCGGATGGCGCACAAGGTCGCCGATGCGGTCTATTCCCGGATTACCGGCGAGGGCGGCTATTTCGACAGCCGCGTGGTGTTCGTGTCCGAGACCGGACCCAAGGATGCGCGGCAGAAGCGGATCGGGATTATGGATCAGGATGGCGCAGGTCTGCAGTATCTGACCGACAGCGCCTCGATCGTGCTGGCACCGCGGTTTTCGCCGGATGGCAATCAGGTGCTTTATACCAGTTACGAGTCCGGCAATCCGTCGATCTACATGTTGGACGTCGGCAGCATGCAACGGCGCCAGATCGCGGCCGACCTGGGCTCGATGACGTTCTCGCCCCGGTTCTCGCCCGATGGCGCGCGGGTGATCTATTCGATGAGCCAGGGCGGCAATACCGACCTCTGGATCCAGGATATCGGCGGTGGGACGCCATTGGCGCTGACAAATGCGCCGTCGATCGAGACCGCACCGTCGTTTTCGCCCGATGGCAGTCAAATCGTCTTTGAAAGCGACCGGTCGGGTAACCAGCAACTTTACGTGATGTCGGCCTCGGGCGGCGAGCCGCGCCGGATCAGCTTTGGCGAGGGCCGTTATGGCACACCGGTCTGGTCGCCGCGTGGCGATTACATCGCCTTTACCAACCAGAACCAGGGCCGGTTCCATGTTGGCGTGATGCGCACGGATGGCTCTGAAGAGCGTCTTCTGACCGCCTCGTTCCTGGACGAAGGCCCGACCTGGGCGCCGAACGGGCGGGTGATCATGTTCCACCGCGAGACGGCGGGCGTGACCGGCGAGGCGGCGCTTTATTCGGTCGATATCTCGGGCCGGAACCTGCGCCGGGTCGCCACCGAGACCGGCGGATCAGACCCATCCTGGGGGCCGCTTCTGCCCTGACAGGCGGCGTTTCCAAACGTGAAATGACATGATATCTTCTGGCGCAATCGAGCCAATAACGAAAAAAAAGGTGACCCTGATGACCAACCTCTTCACAAAGGCCCTGCTGATCGCCGTGGTGGCAGTGCTTGGCGCCTGCACCAATCCCGACCGCTATGGTGCGGGTGGTGGTGCAGCCGGTGTCGGTGCCGCAGGCCTCGGCAGCGCATCCGACCCCGGGTCGGTGGCCTATTTCAACCAGACCATCGGCGACCGGGTTCTGTTCGCCGTCGACCAGTCGACGATCACTGCCGAGGGGCAGGTTGTGCTGTCCGGTCAGGCGCGCTGGATGAATCAGAACACGCAGTATTCGGCGATCCTCGAAGGCCATGCCGATGAGCAGGGCACCCGGGAATACAACCTCGCTTTGGGCGAACGTCGGGCCAATGCGGTGCGCGAATTCCTGATCTCGCAAGGTGTGGCGGGCAACCGTCTGCGCACGATCAGCTACGGCAAGGAGCGGCCGCTGGAAATCTGTTCGGTCGAGGCCTGCTATTCCAAGAACCGCCGTGCCGTGACGGTGCTGTCGGCTGGCGCGGGCGTCTAGGCCGATGCGTTGTCTTGTCCTTGCCCTTGGCCTGATGCTGGCCGGTCCTGCTGTAGCGCAGGACCGCACCCAGACGCTGGCCGATATCCGCCAGCAACTGTCGGTGCTGTTTGTCGATGTGCAGCGGCTGAAGGTTGAGTTGTCGACCACCGGCGCGCCGCAGACCGGCGCGGGCGGTGGTACGGTGTTGGACCGGGTGGCGGCGGCCGAGGCCGAGTTGCAGCGGCTGACCGCCAAGACAGAAGAGCTGGAGAACCGGGTTTCCCTTGTGGTCCGAGATGGCACCAACAAGATCGGCGA
>JBBKVJ010000024.1:0-8687 GCA_037968375.1 Paracoccaceae bacterium
GTTCGATGCGCCGCGCCAACTGCCCCCAGCACATCCTGCCCGATCGGCTGGCTCACCAGCCCCGACCCCCTCGGGCGCGGCGCATCGAACTGATCGAACACGGTGACCGCATGCCACGCTCGCGCCAGCAGTGCCGCCGCCGCAAGGCCGCCGATGCCCGCCCCGGCGATCCCGATGCTGCGGCCGCTCACCCTGCGCCCGATATCGCACGGCTCCGGCTTTCATTTTGGCTCAAATATGTCCGCCGGAGGCTCCTACCTCTGCCACCTGCGCGGCGGTCTCGGGGGTGTAGCCGCTGCGTCAAAGGCACGCCTCAAACAGTGCGCGGGTGTTCGCGCGCGTCATCTTCACCGGATTTCCGCCGGTCGAGGGATCTTGCAGCGCCATCTCGGTCAATTCGTCCAGCCGGTCGCGGCCGACGCCCATCGCGGTCAGGTTTTCCGGAATGCCGAGGTCGGCGCGCAGCTTCATGACATGGTCATAGAAGCCGTCGAACCCGCCCCTGATGCCCAGATAGGCGGCGGCCTGGATGATCCGGTCTTCGATGGCGGGACGGTTCATCTTGAGGACCGGCGGCATCACCACCGCGTTGGTGGTGCCGTGGTGGGTGTTGTAGACCGCGCCAATCGGGTGGCTGAGCGCGTGGATCGCACCCAGGCCCTTCTGGAACGCCACGGCGCCCATCGCGGCGGCGCTCATCATCTGGGCGCGGGCCTCGATGTCGGTCGGGTTGGCATAGACCCGGGGCAGGTTCTCGATCACCAGCCGCATGCCCTCAAGTGCTATGCCCTGGCTCATCGGGTGGTAGAACGGGCTGCAGAACGCCTCGAGGCAATGGGCCAGCGCGTCCATGCCAGTGCCTGCGGTGATGAATTTCGGCATGCCCAGGGTCAGTTCGGGATCGCAGATCACGATGGAGGGCAGGATTTTCGGGTGAAAGATGATCTTCTTCACATGCGTTTCGGAATTGGTCAGCACACCCGCTCGGCCCACCTCGGACCCGGTTCCGGCAGTTGTCGGCACCGCTATGATCGGGGCGATGCCCGCGGCATCGGCGCGGGTGAACCAATCGTCCACATCCTCGAAATCCCAGACCGGGCGGGTCTGGCCCGACATGAAGGCGATCAGCTTGCCAAGGTCGAGCGCCGAGCCGCCGCCGAAGGCGATGACGCCGTCATGAGTGCCGGCGCGGTAAACCGTCAGCCCGGCGTCGAGATTTGTCTCATTGGGGTTCGGATCGACCTCGGAAAACACCGCACGGCCCAGGCCCGCCGCATCGAGGATATCAAGCGCGTTCGCAGTGATCGGCAGGGCCGCCAGGGCCTTATCGGTGACCAGAAGCGGGCGTTTGAGACCCAACGCCTTGCAATGGTCGGTCAGTTCCCTGATCCGCCCGGGACCGAACTTGACCAGTGTCGGATAGGACCAGTTGGCGGTGGGAGCTGTCATGATTTCACCTTGCGGAAGTGGTAGCTGCGGGGGCGGGTTACGGCATCGAAGCCAAGTGCTGACAGCGACCCGCCGCGCCCTGTATCCTTGCAGCCAGTCCAGCAGATCGCCGGGTCGAGATAGTCAGCGCGGTTCATGTAGACGGTGCCGGTTTCGATCCGTCGGGCGATGGACCACGCACGGTCGGGGTCCTGGGTCCAGAGGCTGGCGGTCAACCCGTAGGGCGAGTCGTTCATCAGCCGCACCGCTTCGTCATCATCCTTGACGGCCATGATGCCCACAACCGGGCCAAAGCTTTCCTCGGTCATCACCCGCATCTCGTGGGTGACGTCGATCAGGACCTTCGGCGCCAGATAGGCGCCGCCTTCGTCGGCGGGGAAACGCTTGGCGTCGATCAGCTGTTTCGCGCCCGCCGCCTCGGCCTCGGCAACCTGCGCGCGCACCGTCTTGGCAAAGCGGGCGTTGGCCATCGGCCCAAGCGTCGTCGCGCCGTCGAACGGGTTGCCGAGTGTCAGATTGTGCACCCAGGCCACCGCTTTTTCGACGAAGGCGTCATAGAGCGGTTGCGCCACATAGATCCGCTCGATCCCGCAGCAGCACTGACCGGCGTTGAACATGGCACCGTCCATCAGGGTATCGACCGCCCAATCAAGATCGGCGTCGTCCATCACATAGGCGGGATCCTTGCCGCCCAGTTCCAGCCCGAGTGCGGTGAAGGTGCCCGCCGCGGCGCGTTCGATGGTCTGGCCGCCACCGACCGAGCCGGTGAAGTTGACAAAGCCGAACGCGCGGCTGGCGATCAGCGCCTCGGTGGTGTCGTGATCCAGCACCAGGTTTTGGAAGATGTCCTTGGGCACGCCGCCTGCATGGAACGCTTCGGCCAGACGTTCGCCGACCAGTAGCGTCTGGCTGGCGTGTTTCAACACCACGGCATTGCCCGCGATCAGCGCAGGCACGATGGTATTGATCGCGGTGAGATAGGGGTAGTTCCAGGGCGCCATGACGAAAACCACGCCCTGCGGACTGCGTTCGATGCGGCGTTCGAAACGGTCGGTATCCTCGGCGATGGTCGGGGCCAGGGCATCCGCCGCGATCTTCGACATATAGTCGGTACGCTCCTGCACGCCGCCGAATTCGCCGCCATAGCGCGTCGGGCGGCCCATCTGCCAGGCCAGTTCCTCGACCACGCGGTCGTTCATCGCCTTCAGCGCGGCGACGCCTGCCTTCACTTTGGCGATACGCTCGTCCAGCGACAGCGCCGCCCAGTCGGGCTGCGCGGCTTTGGCCCGGTCAACCGCAGTCGTCGCCTCGGCCTGCGACAGCGCCGGACGCTTGGCATAGACCCGGCCATCGACCGGCGAGACACATTGGATCATCTTGGTCATTGTGGTTCCCCCTAGCAGGCCATCGCCATCACGAGGCCTTTGTCGGCATAGTCCAGAATCTTGCGATCACGCGTCAGGATACATAACCCATACTCGCGCGTGGTTGCTATGATGATCCGGTCGGCGGGGTCCTTCGGCGGCGCGCCGGGAAGCATCGAGGATTCGATCAAATGGTCGGGTGCCATTTTGGCAGGCACCATCCTGGGCACGGCAAGCAGGTTGCTGAACCATTGCTTGGGGCCGGATGCCAGCGCGGCACGACCGCGTGCGGTTAACAACCCCGCCTCCCAGGCCGTGATCGGTGACACGTAGATTGAGTCTTTCGACCCGATTGCGGCATTCAGATGCGCCTCTGTCGAGGCATGAATAGGTTGATCGTGCGTCGTCCAGATTGCCGCGCAGGTACCACGTAGCAGGGGCGCCGCGTCGCTCAATTGAGGTCCCGGGCGTCGGCTGTGCCAACGACATCTGCCCATTCGGGATCGGCGGGCGCCGCAAGATCGACACCCGGAGCAAGCCAGAGGTTGCCACGCGCCGCGCCAAAGATCGGATGACGTGGCGGATTTGCGCATTGGTCAGGGTGGTTCAACTTGACGAAGACAAGCCTTTCCGCCTCGACCTCGGCCGACCGGAACCCGGCATCGTGCCAAGCTTGCGAGTTGACATGACCCGTCGGGTTGTTGGCCCACCATGCGCGATGCGCACGCGAGGAAGCAGGCATTCGAAAGCCGAGAAGACGTTCAAGTTGGCCGAAGGTCATCGGCACCCGAGCCTTGCGGCTTGACTGCAGATACTCTTTCAAAGGCGCATATTTGCTCATGCGAAATCTCGCTTCCGGCGCAGGTCAATTAGTTCCGAAAGTTACTATCGACAAGTGTTACTGTTACTACGCCCGCTCGAGACCGCGTTTCAGTTCCCAGTCGGTGACGATGCGGTCCTGCTCTTCGACCTCCCACTCGGCCGCGCGCTGGTAGTGCTCGACGACATCGTCGCCCATCGCTGCGCGCAACATTGCGGATCTCTTGAGCAGCTTCGCCGCGTCGCGCAGGTTCTTCGGAATATCCCGCGCCCGGCCCGCCTTGTAGACATCGCCCGCCATCGCCGGTTCCAGTTCCATCTTCTTCTCGATCCCGTCGAGACCGGCAGCCAAGAGCGCCGCCATCGCCAGAAAGGGGTTGAGATCGGCGCCGCCGACCCGGCATTCAACGCGCACGGCCTTGGTGCCCTCGCCGCACACGCGGTAGCCGGCAGTGCGGTTGTCGAGGCTCCAGACCGCCTTGGTGGGCGCAAACATGCCGACGCAAAAGCGCTTGTAGGAATTGACATACGGCGCCAGGAAATAGGTGATGTCGGAGGCGTGGGTCAGCAGCCCGGCGATATAGTGCTTCATCGTATCCGACATGCCGTGTTCGTCTTTCTCGTCGCGGAAGGCAGGTTCGCCGTCCTTGGTCCAGAGCGACTGGTGCACGTGGCTCGACGACCCGGTCCGGTCATGCGAATACTTCGCTATGAAGGTCAGTGCGTGGCCGTGCTGGTGGGCGATTTCCTTGCAGGCGTTCTTGATGATCGCATGATTGTCGGCGGTGTCGAGCGCGTCGGAATACTTGACATTGATCTCTTCCTGCCCGGCCTCGGCCTCGCCCTTGGAACATTCGACTGGGATGCCCGCACCATAAAGGCCGTTGCGGATGGCGCGCATCACGCCTTCTTCCTTGGTGGTGCCGAAGATCGCGTAATCGGTGTTGTAGCGGCCCAGGGTCTGCAGATCGCGGTAGCCCGCATCGTTCAACTCGTCATAGCTTTGCTGGAACAGGAAAAACTCCAGCTCGGTCGCCATCATCGGTTTGAAACCCATCGCCTCGGCGCGCGCGATCTGGCGTTTCAGGATTGCGCGGGGGGAATGCGGCACCTCTTGGTGAGTGTGGTGATCGAGAAGATCGCAGGTCACCATCGCCGTTCCGGGCAACCACGGAACGCGGCGCAGCGTCTTGAGATCGGGCTTGATCACGTAATCGCCATAGCCCTTCTTCCAGCTTGTCGCCTCGTAGCCCTGCACCGTCTCCATTTCGATATCGGTGGCCAGAAGGTAATTGCAGCAATGCGTTTCCTCAAACCCGCTTTCGACGAAATGCACGGCGTGAAACCGCTTGCCCATCAGGCGGCCCTGCATGTCGACGACACAGGTCAGCACGGTATCGATGCCGCCCTCAGACACCGCTTTCTTCAGCTCGGCGAAGCTCATGTTACCCGGCATGTCTCATCCCTTCCATTCGGATGCGGGCGCCCAAGACAGGCGCCCGCGATGTCTCAATACCCAAGCTTCAGGTGTAGCGGTAGGGCCGTCCGGACTTGTCCATCGCTTCGTTGTAGGCCTTGATGATGCCGACGACCTTGGCCTTGAGCGGGCTTTCGGCGGCGATCTCGTCCCAGAACACCCGGGCTGCGGCCTCGACGGTCGCCCATTCCTCATCCGGAATCGTGGTCAGCTGCATCTTGGTGCCTTCGACGCGCAGCTTCGACTCGCCGCCCCAGTACCAGTGCTGGCGGTAGTAGTGCGAACTGTCGAAGCAGACCTTGACCAGTTCCTTCAGGTTCTCGGGCAGTTCGTTCCAACGGTCCATGTTGGAAAAGAACGAGCCGCACCAGGCGCCCGAGATGTTGTTGGTCAGGAAGTAGTTGGTCACATCTGCCCAGCCTACGGTGTAGTCTTCGGTGATGCCCGACCAGGCGACGCCGTCAAGCTCGCCGGTTTGCACCGCGACCTCGATATCCTCCCACGGCAGCGTCACCGGCACGACGCCGAACTGCGCCAGGAAGCGGCCTGCGGTCGGGAAGGTGAAGACCCGCTTGCCCTTCAGATCAGCGAGCGAGTTAATCGGGTCCTTGGTGGCGAAATGGCACGGGTCCCAGGCGCCGGCCGAGATATGCTTGACGCCGAGGGCGGAATATTCCTCGTCCCAGATCTCGTTCAGACCCCACTGGTTGAACAGCACCGGCACATCCAGCGAATAGCGGCTGGCGAAGGGGAAGTAGCCGCCAAAAACCGTGACCTCGGTGGGCGAGGCCATGCTGTCGTCATCCGACTGCACCGCGTCGATGGTGCCGCGCTGCATCGCCTGGAACAACTCGCCGGTCGGGACCAGCTGATCAGCGTAGTACAGCTCGATCTCCATTTGGCCTTCGGCGATCTTGTTGAAGCTGTCGATGGCGGGCTTGATGACGTGTTCGCCCAAGGCCGCACCGGCATAGGTCTGCAGACGCCATTTGATCGGCGTCTGGCCGTGAACTGCCGGGGCCGCAAGGCCCGTCGCACTAACCGCGGCACCCGCCGCGAGGAACTTTCTTCTGGTTGTCATCTCACTTACCTCTCCTTGGTTTCGGTTGTCGTGGGGACGGTTGGCCCGCCCTTCGTTCATTGCTTGTAAACCGTATTTGGCAGCCACATCGCGATATCGGGAAACGCGATGACGAGGCCGAGCGCCACGATCATGACGCCGACGAAGGGAATGATCGAGCGGTAGATGTCGATCAGCGTGATCTCGGGTGGCGCCATCGCGCGCATCAAAAAGAGGGTATAGCCGAACGGCGGCGTCATATAGGCGATCTGTGTGGTGATCGTGTAGAGGATGCCGTACCAGATCAGATCGAACTCGAGCGCTGCGACCAGCGGCACGTACAGTGGCGCCACGATGACCAGCATCGCGGTGTCATCGAGGAACGTCCCCATCAGCAAAAAGCTGAGCTGCATCAGGATCAGGATGTACCAGCGGTTCAGGCCGAGGTCTTCGAGGAACAGCGCCTTCAGCGCGTCGACCGCACGCAGGCCATCGAAGATCGCGCCAAAGGCGAGGGCCGCCAGGATGATCCACAGGAACATGCAGGAGATGGCGAGGGTCTGGCGCGCCGCGGTCTCGAACACCGTCCACGACATGCGGCCCTTGATGATGGCCGCCAGCGTCGCCGCCAGCGCGCCGATGACCGAGCTTTCGACCAGCCGGACATAGCCGGTGACGAAGGGTACCATCATGACCAGAAAGATGCCGAACGGCAGCAGCCCGGCCTGAAGCAGGCGAATCTTCTCGGCACGGGTGACCGAGGCGCGTTCTTCTTCCGACAGAACCGGCCCCAGCGACGGGGTGATCCGGCAGCGGATCCAGATATAGATGATGAACATTCCCGCCATCATCAGCCCGGGCACGACACCCGCCAGCCACAGCTTGCCCACCGGCTGCCGCGCGATCATCGCGTAAAGGACCAGCACCACCGAGGGCGGGATCAGGATGCCCAAGCTGGATCCGGCCTGAATGACGCCGGTGACCATCAGCTTGTCGTAGTTGCGGCGCAGTAGCTCGGGCAATGCAATCGTCGCGCCGATTGCCATGCCTGCGACCGACAACCCGTTCATCGCCGAGATCAACACCATCAAAAAGATCGTGCCGATGGCCAGGCCGCCCGGCACCGGGCCGAACCAGACGTGGAACATCCGGTACAGATCATCGGCGAGGCGCGATTCCGACAGCACGTAGCCCATGAAGATGAACATCGGCAGGGTCATCAGGGGAAACCAGCTCATCAGCTTGATCGACTGCGCGAAGGCGAGGTCATAGCCGCCCCGGTCGCCCCAAAGTGCCAGTGCGGCGATCACCGCGACAAAGCCGATCATGCCGAACATCCGCTGGCCGGAGAACAGCAGCACCAGCATCGAGCCGAACATGGTGAGGGCGATGATGTTGGGGGTCATTCCAGCGTCTCGCCGCGTAGTTTGGCGATGTCGCGCAAAAAGATCGCGGTGCATTGCAGGATCATCAGGCCGATGCCGATGCACATTACCGATTTGATCGGCCACATGTAAGGCCGCCAGAAGCCGCGCCGCCGCTCGCCGTATTCGACGGCATAGGCGGTGCTTTCAACGGCGCCGTAAAGCAGCACGATCAGGTAGAAGATCAGCGCCAGGATGGTGATAGCATCGACAATGGCCTTGGTGCGGTCGCTCCAGCGGCTGTAGAACAGGTCCATCCGGACAGCGCTGCCCATCTGCAGCGAAAAGGCGCCGCCCAGCATGAAATAACCCAGAAGCAGAAACTGCCCCATCTCGTCGGTCCAGATCGCAGGGGTCAGGGCGGTGCGTGCAAACGACGACCAGAGCATCACCGCCATCAGCACGAACAGAAGATACATCGCGAACCGCCCGACGCGGTAATTCACCGCCTCGACGATCCGCACGTAAGCTTTGATCCAGTTCGGCATCCGCCCTCCCCGGGCGCTTGGTCAGCCCGTTTGCCGTCCGCCCATCTAGGCCCGCGCGGGCCAGTGGCCGGAAGGGGGAGGCAGGGGCAGCGGGTAACGCTTTGACGTTTCTTGCGGTTTACGCTCCACCGCCGCCCGGATTCTGTCAACCGCCTTTCGCGGCTGTTCGCCCGCCGGTTGTGAAGGGACGGTCTATTCGTCGCCGGGCACGCCATAGGATGGCGGCGCGGAGACCGCCCGGGTGGCCTCAAGCATGGTGATCGGGCAGACCGGGGTCCAGTCGCAGCCATATCGACCTGCGGCCGGTCCTGATTGGTCACGTTTTGGCAGGCCACCGCGCCGACCCGCGCGTGAGCATGCGCGCAACGCGCCGCGACGGCGGGATCGCTATGCCGAACTGGGCGGTTTTGGCGCAGTGGGCGAGGCGGGAGAGATCATCGTTGGGTCCGCACGTGCAGATGGCAGGGTCGCTTTGGAGCAGAAGGACAGATCGGGTCGTCTTCCTTTTGTTACAAATACCGCGGGGGTCCGGGGGCAGAGCCCCCGGCGCCGGGGGTCAATCGGGAATGACGGCGTCGATCTCGACCAGCCAGCCGGGACGCGCCA
>JBBKVJ010000025.1:0-5406 GCA_037968375.1 Paracoccaceae bacterium
CGACCTCGTCGTCACCCCCGCCACGGCGCGGCTGCCCTGGCTCGCGGGTCAGTTGAAACTGCTCTGAAGGCTTCTTTCGGTCAAAAATATTCTCGGGGGGCGCCCGAATGGGCGCGGGGGCAGACAGCCCCCTCCACGCCCGGCGAACGCGCCGCAACCGCAGTCGGCGCATCTCGACTTTTCGCCAGAAAAATCGTTTTCAGCCGCCCTTCACCTCAGCCGCCGCGCCGACCAGCGCGGCCGCGATCACGTCCAGCTCGGCCGGGCCAAGCCGCGCCGGCAACCGGCAATCGCAGGCCCGCATCAGCATCGCGCGGGTCTTCGGCAGATCGGGCACCGCCTCGCCCAGAAACTTCCAGTTCCAGAACGCGCGCGCATTGTCTTCGCTCATCCCGAACACCTGCACCGCCACGCCCCGCGCCTTGGCGGCTTTTTGGAACGCCAGCGTCTCGGCATCCGAAAACCCCACCAGATTGAACTGGATCGAATCCGGCGCCCGCACCTCGGGCGGCAAGGCCTCGGGCACCGACAGCCAGCCCGTGGCATTCAACAGCGCCGCCACATGATCGTGGTTCGCGCGCCCGTCGTGCACCCGCCGCGCGACCTCGGGCAGTTGCGGGCGGATCACTGCCGCCGACAGGTTCTGCATCCGCATGTTGTAGAGGGGCAGCCGGTTCTGCCATTCGGCAAACCGGTTCGACACGACCTTGTGCTTCTTCCAATTATGCTCATAGGCGCCCGACATGATCACCGCCCGCGCGATCACTTCCGGATCATCCGTCACCAGCATGCCGCCTTCGCCGCCATTCACCAGCTTGTAGGACTGGAACGAAAAACACCCGACCTTGCCCAAGGTCCCGATCGTCCGCCCGGCCCAGGTGGTGCCCAACGAATGCGCCGCATCCTCGATCACCGGCAACCCGCGTGCCTCCGCTATGGCCATGATCCTGTCCATATCCGAGGTATGGCCGCGCATATGGCTGATCAGCACCGCGTCGGCACCAGCCAGCCTGGCCTCGAAATCCTCCAGATCGATGCGGTAATCCGCACCCACCTCGACCAGAACCGGCACGCAATCGGCATGCAAGATCGCCGAGGGCACCGCGGCGAAGGTAAAGGCGGGGATCAGGACGCGCGCAGCTTTCGGCAGGTCCAGTGCTTTCATCGCCAGGAACAACGCCGCCGAGCACGATGACACCGCCAGCGCATAGCGCGCCCCGATCAGCGCTGCGAACTCGGCTTCCAACAGCGCCACAGGTGAGGCCACATCGGATGTGTAGCGAAAAAGATCGCCCGAGGTCAGCAGCCGCTCGATCTCGACCCGCGCCGCCTCGGGGATCGGTTCGGCGTCATAGACGTTCGGGGGCAGGGCGGTATCCGGGGCGTGCTCGAGCGGCATAGCTTCGCCTTTCCTGAAGGTAAGTTTCAGGATTTCCGTAGATCAGATGCCTGCGACATGCCAATGAATTTGTCGTGCTTGCCCCTGATCGGCGGTCAGATGCCGAGCCGGTCGCGCAGCGCGTACCAGCTCATCGCCAGCACCAGAAGTGGCGAGCGTAGCACGCCACCGCCCGGGAAGGCGCGCGTTGGCAGCCCGGCCATCACGTCGAACCGCTCGGCCTGACCGGCCACCGCCTCGGCCAGCATCTTGCCCGCCAGCGTCGCCAGTGCAACGCCATGCCCGGAATAACCCGAGGCCGACAGGATGTTCGGCCCAAGTCGCGCGAAATGCGGCAGGCGGCTGCGGGTGATCGCCAGCGTCCCGCCCCAGGCGTAATCGATCCTGACGTCCTTCAGATCCGGGAACACCTGACCGAGGGGCTTGCGCACCACGGCCTCGATATCGGGGAACCGGTAACCATAGCTTTCGCCGCCGCCAAACAGCAGCCGCCCGTCGGGCGACAGCCGATAATAGTTCACCACGAACTTCGAATCCGACACCGCGACACCGCGCCGGATCAACGTCTCGGCCCGGTCACCCAAAGGCTCGGTTGCGACGATGAAATTGTTGATCGGCATGACCTTCGCCGCGACCACGCGGTTCAACCCGCCGACATAGCCGTTCGCGGCCAGGATCAGATGGCTGGCATGAACCACACCACGCCCGGTCCGCACCACCACCGTCGCGCCTTCGTCGATCCGGTGCACTTCCGAGCGTTCGTAGATCCGCACCCCCGCCGCCTCGGCGGCCTTCGCCAGCCCGAAGGCATAGGCCAAAGGGTGGATATGCGCCGCACCCCAATCGACCGAGCCGCCCTGATAGGCTGGGCTATCGACCAAAGCGCGCATCGCGGCGCGCTCCAGCACCTCGATCTGACCGTAGCCATAAGTGCCGGCCAACCGTTCGGCGAGCTTTCGCGCAAGCGGAAGGTCGCCCGCTTTCCACAGCGCATGCGCCACCCCCGGCGTCCAGTTCGCGGCAATCCCATGCGTGTCGATCAGCGCTTTCACCAGCGCCTTGGCGTCCTCGCCAAAGTCCCAAAGCCGCCGCGTGGTCTGGGCGCCGACCATCGGCTCCAGCGCATCGACCTCCAGTCGTTGCCCCGATCCGACCTGCCCGCCGTTCCGCCCCGAGGCGCCAAAACCCACGCGCTGCGCCTCGACCAGCGCCACGTCATAGCCCCGCTGGGCCAGATGCAGCGCCGCCGACAATCCGGTATAGCCGCCGCCGATAACGCAGACATCGGCCCGCGTCTCGCCGCGCAGTTCGGGGGCGGGCGCGGGCGCTTCAACCGTCGCTGCATACCAAGAAGGAGGATATGCGCCGGGCTGGTCGTTGGCGTGCAGCAGGTTCATACGTTCATCAAGAGATGCTCACGCTCCCAGGGGCTGATGACCTGCAGAAACGCCTTGTTCTCAAGGGTCTTCACCGCGATATAGGCGCGGCAGAAATCGCGGCCCAGAACCTCTTGCATCGCCGTCGCCTCGGCCAGATTCGACAGCGCATCGGCCAGATTGTTCGGAATATCTTCGGGCCGGACATAGGCATCGCCAGTGAACTCGGGGCGCGGCTTTTTCTGTTCCATCAACCCCAGATAACCGCAGGCCAGCGAGGCGGCGATGGCCAGATAGGGGTTCACATCCATCCCCGCAAGACGGTTCTCGAGCCGCCGCGCCTCGGGCCCCGAGACCGGCACGCGCAGGCCGGTCGTTCGGTTGTCGCGGCCCCATTCCAGATTGATCGGGGCGGCGAAGTCGCGGACATAGCGGCGGTAGCTGTTGACGTAGGGGGCGAGGATCGCGATCACCTCGGCCAGATGGTTCTGCATGCCTGCCACGAAATGCAAAAACGCCTCGGTTTCGCCGCCATCCTTGTTCGAAAAGATGTTCTGCCCGGTCTTGATGTCCATCACCGAGTGATGGATGTGCATCGCCGATCCCGGCTCGTCCTGGATCGGTTTGGCCATGAAGGTGGCGAAGCAATCCTGCCGCAGCGCCGCCTCGCGGATCAGCCGCTTGAAGTAGAAGATCTCGTCGGCCAGCTTGATCGGGTCGCCATGCCGCAGGTTCAACTCGATCTGGCCGGCACCGCCCTCTTGCAAGATACCGTCGATCTCGAGCCCCTGCGCCTCGGCGAAATCGTAGATATCGTCGATGACCGGCCCGTATTCGTCGATCGCCGACATAGAATAGGCCTGACGGGCGGCGGCGCGCCGACCCGAGCGGCCCATCGGCGGCTCAATCGGCTGGTTCGGGTCGATGTTGCGGGCGACGAGAAAAAACTCCATCTCGGGCGCCACCACCGGCTGCCAGCCCTGTTCGTTGTACAGCTGGATCACCCGGCGAAGGACGTTGCGGGGCGCGATCCACACCGGCTCGCCGGTCTGGTCGGTGATGTCGTGGATCACCTGCAACGTCAGATCGGCGGTCCACGGCGCCGCTGACGCAGTGCTCCAGTCGGGTACGCAGACCATGTCGGGCTCGGTAAAGGCCTGATCGCCATCATCGGCCCATTCGCCGGTGATGGTTTGCAGGAAGATCGAGTTCGGCAGGTAGAAATGCGTCTGGGTGGCGAATTTCGAGGCCGGCATTGCCTTGCCGCGGGCGATGCCCGACAGGTCCGGCACGATGCATTCAACCTCGTCCAGCCGTCGGCCATCCAGCCAGGTCAGCACATCTTCGGGAAGCTTGTCTGTCCAGTCGGACATGGATCACCCACGCGGTTTCTTGAAAAAATCTGCGATCTGCCGGGCCAGTTCCGGCTGGTCGATCTTTGCCGTGCCAAGTTTTTCCACCGCCGCGTCCAGAAGCGGATCAGGCACGAGGCCGCGCCCGCGCGCCGCGATCAGATCGGCCACGAAAGGGCTATCGAACTCGGGATGCGCCTGCACGGTATAGGCGCGATCGCCATAGACCAAGGCGGCATTCTCGCAGAACGGCGCGGTGGCGGCAAGTTCGGCCTCTTTCGGGCGGACCGTCACCTGATCCTGATGCCAGGCGTTCAGCACCAGTTCCTCGCCCTCGAACTGGTACGTCGTCGGCCCGACCGCCCAGCCGCCCTTGAACTTTTCGACCTTGCCGCCCAGTGCCTGCGCGATGATCTGATGGCCAAAGCAGATACCGACCATCGGCACCGTTTCGGCATAGGCGCGGCGGATGAACTCCTCGAGCGGCTTGATGAACGGATGATCCTCGTAGGCGCCGTGACGCGAGCCGGTCAGAAGCCAGCCGTCGCAATCGCGGATGCCCTCGGGAAATTCCATATCCACGACCGAATAGGTGCGGAAGGTCAGGCCCTGGTCCTTCAGCAGACGCTGGAAGAAATCCGTATAATCGCCGGTGCGTCCGATAAGCGCGTCGGGCGCGTGGCCGGTCTGCAAGATGCCGATCTGCATGAAATGTCCGTTTGATGTTTTCCGAAGGATATCTGCGGCCCTGGTGAGCGGCAAGAGGGTGAATCTTCTCGCGAAGATTCGGGTTGCCGCGATTTTTCTGCGAAAAATCAATTTCTTCGCAGAAGAATTGCACGCCCGTTTTTATCCGCCGATTGGCCCCGGACGGCGTTCCTCGGACAACAGCACGTTGGCCTCGACCTGACCCACCCCCGGCAGTGTCATGATCCGTCGTCGCAGCACCCGCTCGAAATCCGGGAGATCGCGGGCGGTGACGCGCAGGCGGTAGTCGTAAAGTCCCAGCACATGCTCGACCGTCTGCACCTCGGGGATCGCGGTCACCGCGCGCTCGAAATCCTCCAGGCTGCCGCGCCCTTTGGCCGCCAGCTTGACGCCCAGAAACACCGTCACGCCAAAGCCCAGCGCCTCGCGATCCAAGACCAGACGCTGCCCTGCAAGGATGCCCGCCTCTTCAAGCCGCCTTATCCGGCGCCAGGTGGCCGGTTGCGACAGGCCGAACCGGCGCCCCAGCGCGCCGGCACTTTGCGTCGCATCCTCGGCCAGTGCGCGCAGC
>JBBKVJ010000026.1:0-7542 GCA_037968375.1 Paracoccaceae bacterium
TAGCTGTGCTTCACCTTGCCCTTGGCGAAGAGGGCGCCCGCATAGGCCAGCTGTTTGATGACCGAGACGTTGGCGGGGCCTTCCTTGCCGTCGGGCAGGATGATGTGCTCGCCGCCGAAGAGCGGCAGGTCGGCGCGGAATGTGCCGTCTTCCAGAACGTTGTTGGTTAGCATTCCCGCAAGGACAGTCGACGGATCGGCTTTGCGCAGGACAGCCCACTTTGCTGTTTCACGAACGAACAGCTCGTAATCGTCGGCGCCGTGGGAAGGCGCAGTGTGCACAAAGCCTGTACCGGCGTCCTCCGTCACGAAGGCGGCTGAAAGGACCGGAATCATGCAATTGTCAAAATCCCAATACCCACCTGCTTCCGTGACCCCAGAAAATGGGTGCGCCAAGTGAAGATGCTCGATTTGGGAAGACGAAACCTTGCCCATCAGTTCCCACTCGAGCGCTCCGCCTTTCTGCATCGTCCCTTCGGCAAGGCTGTCCGCTAGAAGCAGGCGTTCGCCGACTTTGGTTGAAGCGCCTTCAGCAGTTTCAGTGATCCGATAGAGGCTGTAGACAATCTCTGGATTGAAGGCCACGCCCCGGTTTGACGGAAGCGTCCAAGGTGTAGTTGTCCAAATAACTATGCTGGCGTCGAACAGATCATCGATGTCCAATCCGTCAGGGATGTCGACCGGATTGACCCCTTCGACTTTGAAACGCACCCAGACTTGATGGCTGGTTATGTCGTGATACTCGACCTCCGCCTCGGCCAAAGCCGTCTTCTCGACCGGCGACCACATCACCGGCTTCGACCCCTGATACAGCGTCCCGTTCATCAGGAACTTCATGAACTCCTCGGCGATCACGCGTTCGGCGTGGTAGTTCATCGTCAGGTACGGATCGGCCCAGTTGCCGGTAACGCCGAGGCGCTTGAACTCGTCGCGCTGGATGTCGATCCAGCCTTCGGCGAACTTGCGGCATTCCTGGCGGAAGGCGACGGTATCGACGGCGTCCTTGTCGAGGCCTTTTTGGCGGTATTGCTCCTCAATCTTCCATTCGATCGGCAGGCCGTGGCAATCCCAGCCGGGGATATAGCGCGCGTCGCGGCCCATCATCTGCTGCGAGCGGACCACCATGTCCTTGAGGATCTTGTTCAACGCGTGGCCGATGTGCAGGTGGCCGTTGGCATAGGGGGGGCCGTCATGCAGGGTGAACGGCGTCCGCCCCGCAGCCTTTTCGCGCAGGCGGTCGTAGATGCCGATCTTTTCCCACTTCTCCAGCCATTCGGGTTCCCGCGCAGGCAGGCCCGCGCGCATTGCGAACTCGGTTTCGGGCAAGAACAGGGTGTCTTTGTAGTCGGGCGTATCGGCGCACATCGGATGCGGTCCTTGGATGATCGGCAGGAAAGGGGTGAGGGCGGCGTTATGCGCCTGATCCCGGCGGCTCTGATCGTCAGAGCGCCGGGTCGGTAATTCGTGCGATGCTCGGACCCCATGTCATGGCCCGGCTTATAGGCAGAGGCTACGGCGGCGTAAAGTGGCGTGCGGCACTGCGGCGCGTTGCGTCTGGTGGGTGATGCGGCAAGGCTGCGCGCCGGGGAGAAGGCCGATGTCCGCGCAGCCACCAAGATTCGATGTGACCGAGGTCGATATCGCCCGCGTCGTCGCGTCGTTCTATGCCAAGGTCCGGGTGCATCCGGAACTTGGGCCGGTCTTTGCGGCACATGTCACCGACTGGCCGAAACATGAGGCCAAGATCGCCCGGTTCTGGCAGAACGCGATCCTGCACCGGCGCGTCTATGACGGCAATCCGATGGTGGTGCATGCTGCGACGGGCGATGTGCAACCGGCGATGTTCGAGCCTTGGCTGTCGCTGTTCGACAGCGTGCTGAAGGGCCAGTTGGCGCCGGTTCCGGCGGCGGCATGGTCCGAGCTTGCACACCGGATCGGGCGTGGCCTGCGGTCCGGGCTGGAGGCGGCACGGGCGCCTGCCGGGTCGGTCCCGCGTCTGCGGTAGGTCCGGGCGTTTTCCCCCTCGCCCCCTCTGGCGAAGAGGCGTAGGAAAACCCGATGAACCACCGCACGATCCTGCCCTTGGCCGAGGCGCGCCATCTGCCCAAATGGCGGCGGCCGGTGGCGTTGCTGTTCTTGATGGCCGCCGCGATGCCTTTGGCATTTGCCACATGGTCGGCACTTCTCAACAACTTCGTCATCGAGGCGGCAGGCTTCACCGGGGTCGAGATCGGCTGGCTGCACACAGTGCGCGAGATCCCCGGATTTCTGGCCATCGGCGTGATTGCGGTGATCTTGTTCATGCGCGAACAGGTGCTGGCGATTGTCTCGCTCCTGCTTCTCGGGGTGGCGACGGCGCTGACGGCGTGGTTCCCGTCGTTTGGCGGGCTTCTCTTCATGACGCTGCTCAGCTCCATCGGTTTTCACTACTACGAGACGGTCAACCAGAGCCTGCAGCTGCAATGGCTGCCCAAGGACCGCGCGCCGATCGTTCTGGGGCAGATCGTGGCGGTTGGCTCGGGCGCCTCGCTGGTGGCCTATGCGGCGCTGGTCGTGACCTGGAAGACCTTCGATCTGAGCTACAACATGGTCTACGGGCTGGCCGGTGGGGCCTGCGTTCTGATCACGCTGATCGCCGCCTTCGCCTATCCGCAGTTCGAGGCGCCCGAGCCGCAGTTGAAAAAATTCATCCTGCACCGTCGCTACTGGCTCTACTACCTCCTGCAGTTCATGTCGGGCGCCCGGCGGCAGATTTTCGTGGTCTTCGCCGCCTTCATGATGGTCGAGCGCTTCGGGATGGAGGTGCATCAGCTGACCGCGCTGTTCATCCTCAATTTCATCGCCAACATGATCTTTGCGCCCCTGATGGGTCGTGCCGTGGCCCGTTACGGCGAGCGCAATGTGCAAGTCTTCGAATATATCGGGCTGACCGGTGTTTTCCTGGCCTATGGTGGCATCTACTGGTTCGGCTGGGGCGTGATTCTGGCCGCCGTACTCTACATCCTCGATCACCTCTTTTTCGCGCTGTCCTTCGCGCTGAAGACCTATTTCCAGAAGATCGCCGATCCGCGCGACATTGCCCCCACTGCCGCCGTGGCGTTCACGATCAACCATATCGCGGCGGTGTTTCTGCCTGCCGGGCTGGGCTATCTCTGGATCACATCGCCGACGTCGGTGTTCATTCTGGCCGCAGCGATGGCGGGGGTGTCGGTCTTTTTGGCGGCGCTGATCCCGCGCCATCCCGAAAAGGGCAACGAGACCGTGTTCTCGCGCTACCTGCCTGCCGCACCGGCAGAGTAGCGAAGCGCATCCGCGCGCCCTATATCCACAGGTGACAGAGAAGGAGACACCATGTTCGGATTTGCATCGAAGAAGACCGAGATGATCGCCCCAGGCGAGGCGCTGAAGGGCCGCGATCAGGCGATCGCCACCTCCGAGACGCATTTTGTGAACGACAATCCGCTGCAGGGCGACGTGCCCGCCGGGTTTCAAGAGGCGGTCTTCGGCATGGGCTGCTTCTGGGGGGTCGAGCGGATCTTTTGGAACGTGCCGGGCGTCTGGGTCACCGCCGTGGGCTATGCGGGCGGCCATACGCCGAACGCCACCTATCACGAGGTCTGCACCGGCAAGACTGGCCATAACGAGGTCGTGCGCGTGGTCTTCGATCCTGCCAAGATAAGTTTTGAGGACCTGTTGCAGGTGTTCTGGGAAGGCCACGACCCGACGCAGGGGATGCGTCAGGGTAATGATCGCGGCACGCAGTATCGTTCGGGCATCTATTACTCCGACGCGGGTCAGAAGGCGGCGGCCGAGGCGTCTAAGGCCGCCTATCAGCAGCGGCTATCGCAAGCGGGCTATGGTGCGATCACCACCGAAATCGTAGCGGCGCCGGAATTCTACTACGCCGAGGATTATCATCAGCAATACCTCGCCAAGAATCCGGCGGGCTATTGCGGTATCGGCGGCACCGGCGTGACCTGCCCGATCGGGACCAATGCTGCGTGAGCGAGGACGCTCTTGCCCGCATGGTCAGCGGCGATTGGTATTCCTGTCTCGGTGAGGCCTACGACGAGATGCGCGCCCGCGCCCGGAGTGCCTGTCATCAACACTCGCACATGGCGCCCGAGCATCGCGGTGGATGCGGGCCCCTGCTGGCCGAGCTGTTCGCGCATATCGACCGCGACGCTCTGATCGAGGCGCCGTTTCACTGTTCCTATGGCGTGAACATCAGCATCGGGGCGGCCTTCCTGAACGCAGGCTGCGTGATCCTGGATAGTGCAAGGGTCAGCATCGGCGATCACTCGATGCTGGGACCGGGGGTGCAGATCTACTGCGCCGATCACCACCGCGATCCCGTGCAGCGGCGCAAGGGGATCGAGCGGGCGTTGCCGGTAACGATCGGCAGGGATGTCTGGATCGGCGGCGGTGCCACGTTGCTGCCCGGAGTGACGGTGGGCGATGGCGCCATCGTGGCGGCGGGTGCGGTGGTCAGTCGCGACGTGGCGCCCGGCGCCCGGGTTGCGGGTGTGCCGGCGCGTGCGATATAGCGCGGCCTTGCCTAAGGATCGGAGCCGCCCATGCCCACTTTCACCGCCTTCACCACGCTCGCTGGCCGGGAACCGGCCAAGGCGCTGGGCGCGGCGCTTGAGAGGCTTGATCCCGGACCCAGCGGCACCGGTGTGTTCGAGATCGAAGACGGCTCGGGCCGCTTCGAGGTGGCGGGTTATTTTGAGGCGCCACCGGACGAGATCGCCCTCGCATTGCTGGCTGTGGCCCACGGGGCGGCGGAATTTGCAATCTCGGAACTGCCCGAAACCGATTGGGTCGCGCATGTGAAACGCGAACTGAGGCTGGTCGAGGCCGGGCGGTTCTTTGTCTACGGCAGTCACGATGCCGACCGCGTGCCCGAAGACCGCATAGCGCTACTGATTGAGGCGGCGATGGCCTTTGGCACCGGTCATCACGGTACCACCAAGGGTTGCCTGCTGGCGCTGGACCGTCTGGTACAGCGCGGCTGGCGCGCCGCAGCGGTGGCCGATATCGGCTGCGGCACCGCCGTTCTGGCGATGGCGGCGGCGCGGGTCTGGCCCGATGCGGCGGTGCTGGCCTCGGACAACGACCCGGTCGCGGTCGAGGTCGCCGAGGCCAATCTGGCCGCGAACGGAATGACGGGCCGGGTGGATTGCCTTGAGGCCGTGGGCTTCGACCACCCCGGCATTGCCAAAGCCGCGCCCTTCGATCTGGCCTTTGCCAACATCCTGAAGGGCCCGTTGATCGCGCTTGCGCCTGACATGGCCAAATCGATTCGCCCCGGAGGGCATGTGATTCTGTCCGGGATCCTGAACGAACAGGCCGACGAGATCGTCAACATTTACCAGGATATTGGCTTTATTGTTGATGAGCGTCAGAAAATTAATGAATGGACAACACTTACGCTTGCGCGGTGATCCGCCAAGCGCAACCGTGGGAGTCAGATGAATTCGCTAGGCCACATTTCGGCCACATTGCGCCCGGATATTTCATTTTGCTCGCGACTGTACGATTTAAGGTCAGGTAATATGGACGAACAGCATCAAGAGTTCGGGACCCGCGTTAAGCGCATCGATCGTCGCCATCGCAAGCTGGCGGATGGCTTTGCAACCAACATGACCCACGATGGGCTGATCATTCCGGTACCCCGTCGGCGCCGGATGCGGGTGCCGTTTGCAGGCATCGCGCTGCTGGCCGTCGGGTTGATCGTGATCAAGGGGATTGCGTATTCCTTCCTGGGCGCTGGCGTCTACGAAGCCCGGATTGCCGATCTGGCAAACGGCGCGAAGGTCGAACGGGTTGGGGCCTGGGTTATGCAGGCCGATCCGCTGACGCTTTGGGTTTCGCAGCAGGCCAGCGTCCTGATGCGGTAACGCGCGGCCACCAAAAGGTGCCAGAATTCAAAAGGCCGCAGCAGGGAATGCCCCGCATGCGGCCTTTTTCATGACGTGGCCTTGCGGCCCGTCGTCGGGCGCCTAGCGAATGGCGTTGATATCGCTGCGCGACAGGCCGATGTCGTCAAGCTCGTGGTCCGACAGGCGCGCCAGAGCATTGCGGGTGATCCGCGCATCATTCCAGGCGGCCATGCGGCCGAAGAGGGTGGTGAACGTCGAAACGGACGCACCAATTGCGCGGTCGCCGACGGTGTTGCGGGTCGTGTCGAGGGTGGTCATGTTCGTCATCCTATGCATCGAAGGTCCGAATAGGTCGGTCCCTCACCAGCCGCAGATAGGCCGGTTGAATCTGCTCGGCAAGCCATGCCCACGCATAGCCCCTATGCACTTTCTGCATTGCGGCGAGATGTGGTTAAGCGGCTGTTAAAAAAGCGGAAATGCGCCGACCGGGAATGGCGCAAACGACGCTGTAGACGTCGTTTTCAGGCGGCATTCATCGGATGCCCGATATCCCGACAATTTAGCGAGACTCTGGCGGATGTTCGCTTTTCGTGCTAACCCGTTGCACAGGCGCCACAAGAGCGCCTCAGTGACACCGAGAACGAGGGCAGGCATGCGGGTATTGGGCGTCGATCCGGGGCTGCGCCATATGGGCTGGGGCGTGATCGACGTGGATGGTTCGCGGCTGACCCATGTTGCGAACGGCATTTGCCACTCTGGCGAGGGCGTGCTGGCCACCCGGCTGCTGGCGCTTTACCACGGGCTGAGCGCGGTTCTGGCACTACATCTGCCAGATGCCGCGGCGGTCGAGCAGACCTTTGTCAACAAGGACGCGGTGGCAACCCTGAAGCTGGGTCAGGCGCGGGGCATCGCGATGCTGGTTCCGGCGCAGGCCGGGCTGGAGGTTGGCGAATATGCCCCGAACGCGGTGAAAAAGGCGGTGGTGGGCGTCGGTCATGCCGACAAGGTGCAGGTCGCGCATATGGTGCGGATGCAACTGCCCGGCGTGGTGATCGCGGGGCCCGATGCCGCCGACGCGCTGGCGATCGCGATCTGTCACGCGCATCATCTGGCGACCCAAGGGCGCTATCAGGCGGCACTTGCGAAGGCCACCGATGCGAAGCCCACCAATACCAGGGTTGGCGCATGATCGGGCGGATCGCGGGCCGCGTCGAGATGAAAGCCGATGGCCAGGTCCTGATCGACGTGCGCGGCGTCGGCTACGTCGTCCATGTCTCGGACCGCACGATGGCAGCACTGCCACCGGTTGGCGAGGCGACAGCCCTTTGGACCGACCTTCTGGTGCGCGAGGATCTGTTGCAGCTGTTCGGCTTTCTCAGCCTGCAGGAAAAGGAATGGCACCGGTTGCTGATGTCGGTCCAGGGCATCGGGGCCAAGGCCTCGATGGCGATCCTGGGCACGCTTGGCGGCGACGGACTGGCCCGTGCGATCGCCCTTGGTGATTGGTCCAGCGTCAAGGCGGCCCCCGGCGTCGGCCCCAAGATCGCGCAGCGCGTGGTGCTGGAGCTGAAGGGCAAGGCGCCGGCGATGATGGCGATGGGCACCGGCAAGATGCCCGCCGCCGCCGACGACGCCGCCGCCGACGACGGAGACGTGAT
>JBBKVJ010000027.1:0-2887 GCA_037968375.1 Paracoccaceae bacterium
GACCATGACCCCGTCCCGCACCGAGCGTCAGCGAGGTGCGCGGCCCAACGCCCGACCAGCGGAGCCTTGGCTCCGCGCCGGCGGGGGGCGGGAGGGCCACCGGCCTCTACCCCGCGATCGCGCGCAATAGTCGCGCGCGGCCCGGCGGCACGCGGCCGATCTCGACCCCGGTGAAGACATGCATCGTGCCCAGATCGCGGTCGACCACGGCATGATCGCTGACCCAGCCCCCCATCGCCAGATAACTGCGCAGCAACGGCGGCATCGCCAGCATCGCGCGTTTCAGATCCGGCTTGCGGCGCCTCAGCACCCGGGCAAACCGGAACACTTCGGGCGCCTTGACCCGCGGCAGCCAGCGGCGCGGCGCAAGATGGCGGTGGTTCAACAGCGTGAAGGCGTCCATGAACGCCTCGGCCTCGGTGCCCAGAAACGACGAGCAGCCGAACAGCATCTCGACACCTTCGCGGTCGACATAGCCGGTCATCGCGGCCCAGGCGGTGCGCAGGATATCGGGATCGCTGAACGCCGGATGCACGCAAAATCGCCCGATCTCGAGCATTCGGCCGCGATACCCCGCCAGCGCCGACAATTCGTAATGCTGTGCGGCATAACTCCGCCCGATCTCGGCGCCACCGGTCAGTGGCAGCAACCGAAAGCAGCAGACCAGGGCGCCGCTGCGCATCTCTTCGACCAGCACATGCACGCAGTCCTTGTCGAACCGGTCCGCATCCAGCGCATCCGCCCCGGCGCGTTGTGCACCATGCCCGCCCTGGCCCGCGACGAACGCCAGATACCGCAGCCGCTGGGCGCGGGCGACGTCGGCGGCGCCGTCCGCAATGCGGGCGCGATAACGGCCTTTTGACAGTGCCAGCATCCTCGCCTGGCCTCCCCGGCTTGGTGAATGAGCCGTTACGACCTAGATATGGTCAACGGTCACATTCGCCACAAGATGTGACATGTATTTGACCAAAAGGGGCTCCGCGATGACCGACCAAGCGACGACAACCGACAAAGTGACCAAAACCGACGCTGAATGGCAAAGCCAGCTGTCCGATCTGGCCTACAAGGTCACCCGCAAACACGGCACCGAACGCGCCTTCACGCATGACGATTTCCCAAAGGACCCCGGGACCTACCGCTGCACCTGCTGCGGAGCGGCCCTGTTCGATCAGGCGCACAAGTTCGACAGTGGCACCGGCTGGCCCTCGTTCTGGCAACCGCTGGATGCCGAGATGGTCGGCGAAAGCAGCGACAACAGCTGGTTCCAGCGCCGCACCGAAGTGCATTGCAACCGCTGTGCCGCACATCTGGGCCATGTCTTTCCCGACGGGCCGAAGCCGACCGGCCTGCGCTATTGCATCAACGGCGTGGCACTCGACTTCGACCTGGCAGATGGTGAGACCGGCTGACCCGCCGGTCTCCGGTCACATGCCCGTCACTCGACGATGTTCTCGGCGCGCAGCCGCCCGACACTGCCCAGAAGCTGGCGGATGAACGACAGGTCGCGAATCGAACTGTCGGTGATCCGGCGCGACAGTGTCACGACCCGGCCATCCTCCAGCCCGAAGCGCTCGATGTTCGACACCGTGCCGCCTGCGTTGAAGCTGATCGCCAGCACCTGACGCTCGACCTCTTTCGGGGCGCGCGCCCCCAAAGTCTCCCAACGCGAGCGGGTGTAGTAGAAATCGCCGCCCGCGATCACGCCGCCTGCCGACGGCGCGCCCAGTGATCCCTCGACCGTCTCGCGGGTATCGACACCGACGGTGACCAGCGACAGGTCCTCGTCGTTCGGGATATAGCCGTGATTGCGCACGATCGGCGCGCAGGCGACGGCCAGCGTCAGAAACGCGGCGGCAACCGCCGCCCGAGAGTTGAACCTGATCATACCGACCCCTTGCCTCGCCTTGCGGCACTTCCCTATCCCGATTAGAGAAATTCGCGGCATCCTTCAAGGAAGGAACGCACCCCCCTCCGGCCCGCGCGGTCGCCCAAGCTGGATATGCCCGATGACCCGATCCCCGACGCCCCGGTTTCGCACCACAGGACAGACGCCCGAAGAACCGCAGGTCTTTGTGATCGCGCCCGACGCCGAGGCCCGCAAGGCCCTGGCGACCGAGCTTGGCGTCAGCGCTATCCGCAAGCTGCGGTTCGAGGGTCACGTTGCCCCCGAAGGCCGCCGCGACTGGCGCCTTGAGGGTCAGTTGGGCGCCACCGTCGTGCAGCCCTGCATCATCACGCTGGAACCGGTCGTGACCCGGATCGATCAGAAAATGATCCGCCGCTATCTGGCTGACTGGTCCGAGCCCGCAGCGGATACCGAAGTCGAGATGCCCGAGGATGACACCACCGAACAACTCGGGGCCGTGATCGACCCCCTACAGGTGATGATCGAGGCGCTGATCCTGGCCATCCCGGATTATCCCCGCGCCGAGGGGGCGGAACTGGGCGCGGTGACGGCAGCCGAGGACGGCGCCGAGCCGCTGACCGATGAGACGCGGCGTCCGTTTGCGGGGCTGGACAAGCTTTTGAAAGGGGATGGGTGAGGCCCGACCCTGGCCACATGTGTGGCGCAGCTCCACGCTTGGATTTTCAATGGGTTAGACGCCCCTTGGTCATGACTTCTTAACCTTTGGGCCTTTCGGGTCATCCCCGCGACTGCGTGACGAGAGGGCAGCGTCTGATCGCGGGCTGCCGCTTGCAACGCTAGTGGTCGCCGCTTTATGGTTGAGCATCCCCAAACTTCGTTCGTCGCGCCAACGTCGCCAAAGCGGCTGCCCGGGGGGCGGTCAGCCGCTGCCCGGGCCGCTGGCGCGGCTGTTCCGGGCAGGCGCTTCGTTTGAATCGTGAGGGTGCTGATAGGTGAGTTTCCAAGCCACTGCCCTACAGC
>JBBKVJ010000028.1:0-11422 GCA_037968375.1 Paracoccaceae bacterium
AGGTTCACCGCCTCGGCGCGATAACCGAACGGGTCGTCACCGCGCGCCGATACCGCCAGTGCAATCGCCTCGTCCCAGCCCCAGTCGCCCAGATAGGTGGCGCCGGTCAGAAGCTGGCCGAACCCCGCGATGGCAGCGGCAAAGCGCGCCTCGTCTCCCGCCCCGGCGGTTCCGGTTGTGATCGGCGTCTCGATCAGTTCCGACCGCGAGGCCCCCGGCGCCTTGAAGCGCAGCCGCAGAAACCCGAATTCACCCGCAAAGTCCGCCACGACCTCGGGCACCGGCGTTGTCTCACCCGCGCCATAGCGCAGAGGTTCGGTCTGGCGCGCGTCCGACCCGACCGGCGTGATCTCGTAGATCGCGGTGACCGAATGTCCCGCCCCGATCTCGCCCGCATCGACCCGGTCGTTGTTGAAATCCTCGCGCGCCAAAGCCCGGGTCTCATAGCCGATCAGGCGGTATTCGGCGACGGTGGCGGGGTTCCACTCGACCTGTATCTTCACGTCGTCGGCAATCGGGAACAAGGCGCCGGACAGCTGATCCACCAGCACCTTGCGCGCCTCGGTCAGCGTGTCGATATAGGCCGCCTGGCCGTTGCCGTTCTGTGCCAGCGCCTGCATCGTCGCATCGTCCAGATTGCCGCGGCCAAAACCCAACACCGACAGATAGGTGCCGTCCCGCCGCTTTTCCGCGACATAGGCCTTCAGCGCCTCGGGGTCGCTGAGGCCGACGTTGAAATCGCCGTCGGTGGCCAGGATCACACGGCTGACCTCGCCGTCCTCAGCCATCTGCCGGGCGACCGAATAGGCCTGCTGCAACCCCTCCTGCCCGGCGGTCGAGCCACCGGCGCGCAGCCGCTCCAGCGCGGTCAGGATCGTGTCGCGCTCGCCCGCGGGTGTCGGCGCCAGCACCATTCCGGCAGAACCTGCATAGGTGACGATGGCGACCTGATCTTGCGCGCGCAACTCGCCCAGCATCAGCCGGAAGGACTGGATCAACAGCGGCAGCTTGTCGGGCTGATCCATCGACCCCGAGGTGTCGATCAGAAAGACAAGGTTCAGCGCCGGGCGATCCGCCAGCGCCGGCATCTCGCCCTGCAGCGCCACCGTCACCAGCTGCGTGCCCGCGTTCCACGGCGTCTCCATCACCGAAACCGAGGGCCGGAACGGCCCCTCACCCACTTCCGGCGCAGGCCAGGCATAGGGGAAGTAGTTCACCATCTCTTCGATCCGCACCGCAGCTTCGGGCGGCAGCTGCCCGGCGTTCAGCGACGAGCGGACGACCGCATAGCTGGCGGTGTCGACATCGATGGAAAAGGTCGAGACCGGCTCCTCCGCCGTCACTTTCAGCGGATTGGCTTCGGCCTCGGGGAAGGCTTCGGTGTTGGGTTCGGGCTGCATCACGATATCCGCACCGGGCGGCGGCATTACCAATGTGCGTCGTTGCAGGCTGTTGCCCGATGGCATCTCGGCGTCGGCCATCAGATCCGCCGCGAAGTCCTCCTCCATCGATTCGGTCAGGGCCTGCGCCATCGGGGCTACGGGCTGCACGGATTGCATACGGTCTTCGCCCCCTGTCGCCGGTGCTGTCGCTTCGGGTCTCGGCGCGGTCGCCCCGAACTCGGCAGTCACCTCGGCCTCGGGCTGGGCCATTTCACCTGCCTGCCGGGTTCTTACCGTGTCGCGCGATCCAGCCGCGGGTGCGGCGGCGCCTGCCGAAGTGGCATCCGCATCATCGGCCACAAGGCTTTGCGCGATCTGGGGTTCGGTAGTGCTTACGACAGGCGCGTCCGCTTGCTGCCCTTCCAGCTTTGCAGAGACGCCTTCCGGGGGCACCGACCCAAAAGGCGCGATCAGAACGACGCCAAGGCCGATCACGGCGATGCTGGCGGTGCCGGCAAGCGCGGCGCGGGTGGTGAGTTTATCAAACATGGCGAAAGCTCCTGTCCAGATGCTCGCCCGATCTGGGCGGCTGGACATGGGACGCGCGGCTTCCACCGATCCTTGGACACGGTCGAATTCCGCCATCGCGCGGGCCGTTGCGCGGGCCTTGCGATCCGCATCGGGTGCGGGGGCCGCGCCCTGCAGCGCCGCCTTCAGTTTTTCGAGTTTGGGATCGTCACTCATGCCATATCCTCCGCCGTGGCCAGCGCGCGCAGGTGCTTCTTCACCTCCGACATGCGCCACGACACCGTGCCTTCCGACACGCCCAGAACCTCGCCCGCCTCGCGGTGCGTCATCTCTTCGCCCAGGACCAGAGCCAGCGTGTCGCGCAGATCGGCACTCAGCCCTAGCATTGTGCGCTGTAGCCAATCGGCAGCCTCGGCGGCCTCGTCGTTCGCAGCGCGGCGTGCGAGCTCCCAATCGCCCCAGCCATCGGCGGCGCGGACGCGGGTCGCGGCGCGGCGCCGCCGGTCATGGGCAGCGTTCACCACGACGCGGTGCAACCAGGTGGTGAACCGCGCATCGCCGCGATAGCTGCCAAGCTTCGCAGGCAGCGCAAGACAGATGTCCTGCGCCAGATCCTCGGCCTCGGCCTGCGATCCGGTCAGCCGCCAGCCCAGCCGGAATATCCGGTCGTAATGCCGCGCCAAAAGCGCCGCGAACGCCTCGCGGTCTCCCTTGCTGGCGGCCAGCGCCAAAGCCTCGTCAGGTGTCTCCATCCGCATCTTGCCCTATAGGACGCAGCGCCCGCCCCGATCCTTGGGGCAGGTGCCGAAAAATCAGCGCGGCGGCTGCACCATCCGCCCCAGCGGCCGCCCGCCCAGAATATGCAGGTGGTAATGCGGCACCTCCTGCACGCCATGCTGACCGGCGTTCGAGATCGCGCGATAGCCTGCCCCGCCCGCACCCGGCTGCAGCCCGAGCGTGCGGCAAATCTCGCCCACGACACGGGTGAAATCGACGATTTCCGCCTCGCTTGCCACAAGCGCGAAATGATCGGCGGTGACATATTTCCCCTTCGGAATCACCAACACATGATGCGGCGCCCGCGGGCCGATATCCTCGAACGCCAAGGTATGTTCGGTCTCCAGCACTGTCTTGTTCGGGATCTCGCCGCGCAGGATTTTGGCAAAGATGTTCTGGTCGTCGTAGTCGTAAGCCATGGGCCAGTCCTCAGTCCTTGAAAAGATAATCGGTGTCCGCGATCTCGCGCGCCTTGGCCTCGGAAACACCCAGGAACGCCGCCAGAGATGCTGCATTGTCCTCGGCCGAAGCTGACTCGCGCAACCGATACGTCCCGGGCAGACCGGCATCGCGGATCCGGTCGGATTCGAACAGGATATCGTAGCGGATCGTCGGCAAAAGCCGGTTCAGAACATCAGGCGGTGTCTTGTCGCCCGCGAACCCAACCCGTTTGGCATGACCGATCAGGTAGTCGTCCGAGAACTGGCAAGCGACCTCCAAGAGCCGCGTCACGCAACGGTCGGCGTAGAAATCTTCGATGGTTCCAATGTCGGCGGGGTCGAGGCAGATCACCAGACGGTCGGTCTGGTAATAGTCGAACAGCATCTTCATCAGTGCCCGCCGATGTCGGTTGCGCTTGGCCAGCGTCGTCTCGATGCCGCCCAGATCGGGCAGTGCCGTCGCCTCTTCATTGAAGAGGTAGTCGATGGTGGTCGTGTTCGTCACCTGACGCACGCGTTCCAGCAACCGCTTGCCGACATGCCATTTCTTCGCCACCACGATCATCAGCTGACGCTCGCGCCCCAGCGTGCTTTCATGCTCCCAGAACCGTGGCGCGAACCGGCGCCCCTCGCGGCCGCGCCCGGTCAGGAAGGCGAACACCCGGCGGCCCTCGTTCGAGATCGCGAAATCGGTCCGCTTGCTGGCATAAAGATCGGCCAGCCGTGATTTCAGCTCGGCCGCCTCGGGCGATATCTTGCGGGCGAACAGATAATCCTGCGCCAGCAGCAGATCGTAGTGATCGTTGTAAAAGCTGACCGGCATGCCGTAGTCGGAAAACACCAGAAATGTCAGCGTCCGGCTGCGAATCTCGGTGCCCGGCACCAGATGGCGGACCATGGTCTGAAAGAACGTCTCGTCCGGTATCCAGGTGGTCGAAAAGAACCGCATCACATCCGGGCGGGCATCGCAGAACTCCAGCACCGCCTCCATTGTGCGGCGGCGCAGGCACCACCACTGGCTGCCAATCATGATCTGCAAATCAGCAGGCACCTTGCGCGCCAGCCCAAGCCGCTTTTGCAGCGCCATCGAGGCGTAGAACAGCGACTTTTGCGTGCGTTCGTTGAACCAGTGCCGATAGATCAGCCGCTCGGCCTTGATCCCGGTCTTGATCCAGGCGCTGTCGAAGAAATCGAAGCTTTCGATGTAATCGGCCTCGCCCGCATCAAGCAAAGCATGCGCGTAGGCCGCCGATTTGATCGCCTGGCAATCGCCAGACATCATGTAGAAATGCGTGGCGTCGGGAAACACATCTGCCGCCACGCGAACCGCCGCAAGCGTGCCCTCGATCAGCGACCACGCGCCCCAACCGCATTTGAACCGTTTTTGGGTGAATGTGACGTTCGGGTTGTCGTCCAGTGCCGCGCGCAGCAGTTGGTAGGCCCCATCAGGTGCCCGGCCATCGAAATGGATCGCCACGCAATCACCGGCCGCAGTCAGACCTTGGGCCTGGGCGATGATCCCTTCGGGGTCCTTGTGGCAAAGCAGGATAAAGGCGATCTTGGCCATTCGTGCGCTGTTTCCCAGGTCTCGTTCACGTCGCTTTCATGCTAGATAGCGTGAACATGCGTCGAAAAGACAGTGCTTCTTTGCTGTGTTGCGCGACGCGCGGCGGCCCTCTATCTCAGGTGGGCGGTTTAGGACAAGGATGAACGGATCATGGGTTTCCCCGGCACATGGATGACCGAAAGCGAAAGCATGGTCTATCGCGTGGTGCCGAAATGCGCCTGTTCGTCAATCGGTCAGATCATGTTCTACTCCGATCACGGTCGGTTTTTCGATGGCGATATTCACGACGCCACCGCCGACCTGCACAAATGGGCGATCGAGGCCAGCCAGCCCCTGATCGATGCGAATGTGAAGGGCCACAAGTCCTATGCCTTCACCTGCGTCCGCAATCCCTACACGCGCGTCCTGTCATCGTTCTTCGACAAGATCTGCGGTATCCAGCGCAACGGCAAACGCTATCGCGGCAACCTGGTGCCGCTTCTGATGCAGAAATACGGGGTCGAGATCGAGGGCGAATTCGACCAGATCGCCTCGTTCCGGAGGTTCCTGCTGTTCGTGCGCGACACCATCCGCTGGCGCAAGCCGATGGACCCCGACATCCACTGGTCAGCGATGTCGGGCCATGTCTCGACCTATATCGTCAACGGCGGACGCTACGACCATATCTTCTTTACCGAAAAGTTCGACGAGGGCATGCGCACCGTTCTCGACAGCGTCGAGACGCCGGTCGAGGTCGATCTTGCCAACATTCCCCGCTTTAACGAAAGCGAAGGCCACGGCCCGAAGCGGGCGCATCCCGTCGAGGATTTCTTCGACGATCTGTCGATGCACCTGATGTGGGAGATTTACCGCAAGGATTTCCAGCTGTTCCAGTACGATTTCGAAAATCCGGGCAACAAGATGCCCAAAGCCGAAGTCGACCTGGACGAGGTGCACGCCAAACTGGGGGTGTGACAACGTCATCATTCAGCCATAAGTTGATCCAAAGAAAAGTCTGCGAGGCTTTGCCATGAGATCGCTTCTTCTTGCCCTAGGTTTTTTTCTCGCCGTTCCCGCCTGGGCAGAGGCGCCTGACGATAGCATCCGGAACCTGCTCCGCACAGTTGATCCTGCAGGTGTTGAAGAAGGTATCGGACGCCTGCGGGAAAAGGCCGTGGCGGACGACAGTGTCGCTGACTTCTGGTTGGGCTTCAGCGCCGCCTTTACAACCACCGATCCGGTCAAACTGCGCGCCGTGGCTGCTTGGCGCAAGGCGATGCCGAACTCGGCGCTCGCCAAGGCCGGTGAGGCTGTCGCCCGCGCCCATCTCGCCTGGCTCACACGTGGTGAGAACACTTTTTCAGGAACCCGGCCCGAGCGTCTGACGCAGTTCAAGATCGATCTGGAGATTGCCGGAAAGCTGGCAACCGAAGCAATTGAAGACGATCCGGCCATCGTCCCGGCTTACCGAGTAGTTTTCGGCGCACAAAGAGCCGGTCTGATACCAAAAAACCCCGAGCCTTTTCTGGAAATGCTGCTAGAGCACAGGAACACTGCGTACTCATTGATCGAGGCAGCCCGCGTGTACCACCCGCGCTGGGGCGGTTCCCCGGAGGCCCTGTTCAAGCTGTGCGATGCCTATGCCCGGCGCATTCCGGATTACGATCTGGAAGCCTGCGCTATCGATGTCGTGTACGACTTCGACCTTGGTGGCTCCTATCAAGAGGCGGCGCACGAGGCCCTGACCAAGCGCAGCGACGCACGATTCGACATCTGGCGCTTCAAGGAATTGCTGCGCACACCGATCTATCAGGGATCGCAGATGAGCCAAGACGCAGACTGGGCGCTGGACTATCACCGAAATGCACTTTCCAGCGCGAACGATGTCAGTGAATGGCTTGATCAGGCAAGGAGTCTTCAGCACCGCATCAACATTCCATTCTACCTCCTGGAAGCTGAAGATCTCGCGATCGCGGAGTTTGAACACAGGATCGCCGAAAGCCCTTATGATGCAGAGTTGATTGCTGCATATATCCCGACGCAGATGCCGCAGCGGCCTGGCGAAGAACTGGACGCGGAACGGCGCGAAGAGCTTTTTGCGCTCTGGCGGAAGACACTGATTTTCGGCAGTGACGACGTTCAGATCTGGACACTGGGTTCCTACTTGGCCGGTGGCCATACCGACGTTGAGGCGCGGTATCCTTTCCTCATCAACAGCATCATCTTGCAAAACCACAGCGTGCCGTCCCTAGCCGTGGCAATGAACCAATTCGGCGATCTGGATGCCAATATCCGCGAGCGGATGACGACCAATGACCCGGCGCTGGTGAACGGCGATGAGATACTTGCGACCCTCGGCTGCCCGGTTGCGCGGCTTGCCCGACTTTATGAAGCCGCATGCCGGGCAGACCCGAATTGGGGCCAGCTCTGCGATCCGGCGCACACCACTTACCAGCACGTTCCGGCCACTTTGAGACGCCTGAAGGCGGGCACGATCTGCCCCGAGGTTGCGGATTTGCCATTATCCTCGCTGCCGTTCGCCGAGTGGATCGAGATCCCAGGCATCGCGGATGAGATCGCCGCCTACCAGCGCTGGCTGGACTGACCTACCAATGCGGCGGGCGCTGATCGGCCAGGGGCACGCTGCCGGCATCGGCTTCGCGTCCGGCCTCGCGTTGCATCAGCATCCCGATCCTGGCGGTCAGGCGCGCGATCTCGCCCTCCTGCCGGGCGACGACATCCGACAGATCCTCGACCGTGCGGGCGAGATGGGCGATGCGTTCTTCGAGTTGCGTGAGGTCGGCCATCGGGCGGCGATAGCACAGCTTCCCGGCCTGAGGTAGGGCGGGCTTCCAACTGCCATCTGTCTCAGGCCGCCACCTCGAACCGTGGCGGCAGATCGCCCAGCCGTTTCGCCTCGTCGATCATCGCGGCGATATCGGTATCAAGTGATGCGGCCATCGCCTCGAAGCTGTCGATCACGAAATAGACCGGCTGCACGATGTCGATCCGGTAGGGTGTGCGGAACACCGTCATCAGGTCGAAATCGAGCATTTCCGCCTTGCCCGAGGTCGCATGCGCTGCCTCGGACGGTGACGAGACGATCCCGGCGCCATAGGCGCGCAGGCCCTCCGCCGAGCGGATCATCCCGAATTCGACGGTGAACCAGAAGAGCCGGAACAGCCGCCAGGAATACGGCTTGCCCAGCGCCACGGCCAGCTTGCCGAAGCGTTCGATGAAATCGCAGTAATCGGAGTTGGTCAGCAGCGGGCAATGGCCGAAGACCTCGTGAAACAGGTCCGGCTCTTCGATATAATCCATGTCCTCGCGGCGGCGCAGGAACGTGGCCACCGGGAACTTGCGCCTCGACAGCAGCGCGAAGAACTGCGACGGCGGGATGATCGCCGGCACGCCCTCAACCCCGGCGCCGGTCAGCTCGGCCAGCCGCGCATCGATCTCGGCGATCTGCGGCACCTTGGCGTCGCTCAGGTCCAGCCGCTCGGCGCCAGCCAGATATTCCGGTGACACCTTGCCCGGCAGAAACGCCATCTGGCGGGTGAACAACTCGCCCCAGACCGCGTCTTCCTCGGGCGTGTAGTGGTACAGGCCTTGGGCATCGGCATGTTTGGAATCGTAGGGCATGGGTTACTCCTGTTCCTATGCCCAGAATATCCCGGTTTTCGTGGTATTTCTTTTCATTCTGGGCCGAGTTAGCATTTTCCTGAGCACATTTTTCCTGTATTCTGCGCTGTATGAAATTTTCTGACCCCGAACGCGCGCTTTTGCGCGAAATCCAGTCCGACGCGTCTACCTCGCTGGCCGAACTCGCCACGCGCGTCGGCATGGCGCAGTCGACCGTCTGGCGGAAGCTGCAGGAATTCGAGGCAGCGGGGCTGATCACCGGCCGCGTCGCCCTTCTGGACCCCGCCAAGGCCGGTGCGAAGCTATGCGTTTTCGCTCAGGTGACGCTGGACAGCCATGCCGAAGACGCTGTGGCGGGCTTCGGTCGGATGGTCGCGGGCCATCCCGAGATCATGGAGTGCCACGCGCTGTCGGGCACCTCGGACTATATCCTCAAAATCCGGGTCGCCGATGTCGAGGCCTACGAGGCGTTCATGTCGGCCAACCTTTTGCGTGGCGCCCATGTGCGCGCGGTGGTCTCGTCGTTCTCGCTGCGCCAGCTCAAGCACACCACCGCGCTGCCGCTCTAGCCCCGCTTGCCCCCCGTCCCCCCTTCGGATATCTCCGCCGCACCAATGCGAAGGGCCGGAACCGATGGCGAAAGACCAAAAAACACGCCGCCCGAAGGCGGAAACCCCGAAGGGATTCCGCGACTATTTCGGCGCCGAGGTGGCGGCGCGCAACGCCATGCTGGCGAAGATCGCCGAGGTCTATCACCGCTATGGCTTCGATCCCTTGGAGACCTCTGCCGTCGAAACCGTCGAGGCTTTGGGCAAGTTCCTGCCCGATGTCGAGCGCCCCAACGCGGGTGTGTTTGCCTGGCAGGAGGATGAGGGCGGCAAGGCTAACGGCGGCGACTGGCTGGCGCTCCGCTATGATCTGACGGCACCGCTGGCCCGCGTCGCCGCGCAATACCGCAACGACCTGCCCTCGCCTTATCGGCGCTACGCGATGGGCCCGGTGTGGCGCAACGAGAAGCCGGGGCCAGGTCGGTTCCGGCAGTTCTATCAGTGCGATGCGGATACGGTGGGGTCGGCGAGCGTCGCGGCGGATGCTGAGATTTGCATGATGCTGGCAGACGCGCTGGAGGCGGTGGGGATCGAGCGCGGGGATTATGTGATCCGGGTGAATAACCGGAAGGTGCTGAATGGCGTGCTGGAGGGCGCTGGGGTCGCTGAGGACGACGAGCACACGCGTGGGATTGTGCTCAGGGCCATAGACAAGAAAGACCGTCTAGGCTCGGCAGGCGTCCGTGCGCTCCTTGGCACAGGCCGAAAAGACGAGAGTGGGGACTTCACGGAAGGCGCCGGTCTGACTGAAGACCAAACCGAGAAAGTAATGTCATTTGCTACCGCCGACGATCAGATTGATCATATTCTTCGCAAGTTTCACGGCCAAACGATTGATGATCTGGACCCCGATGACCCCGACTGGAAATCAATAGTCGAAATGACCGACAGGGCAGCGGAAGGATGGCGCAGTTCCATAGATGGTTCGACGAATGCACCCAACGCGCTCCGAAATGCAGCAGCTTTAAAAGTGCTTCGCGACGTAAGTACGGGTTCGGAGCATGGCCTCTCCGGTGTCGATGAACTTGAGGCAATAGCGCTGCAACTTGAAGCACAGGGCATCTTCTCAGACCGCATCGTCATCGACCCCTCCGTTGTCCGTGGCCTCGGCTACTACACTGGCCCGGTCTACGAGGCGGAACTCACCTTCGAGATCACCGACGAAAAGGGTCGCCCGCGCCAGTTCGGCAGCGTTGCGGGCGGTGGGCGGTATGACGATCTGGTGGAACGCTTTACCGGGCAGAAGGTGCCTGCGACCGGCATTTCCATCGGTGTTGACCGCCTCCTGGCGGCGCTGGAGGCCAAGGGGCGCGGCGCGGCCACGGCGGCGGGGCCGGTCGTCGTCACGGTGATGGACCGCTACCGGATGGCGGATTATCAGGCGATGGCGACGGAATTGCGCCGGGCGGACATACGCGCCGAGGTCTATCTGGGTAACCCGAAAAACTTCGGCAACCAGCTCAAATACGCCGACAAGCGCGGCGCACCCGTTGCCATCATCCAGGGCGAGGATGAGGCGACGCGGGGCGTTGTGCAGATCAAGGACCTGATCCTGGGAGCGAAGATTGCCAAGACCGCGACCCACGAGGAGTGGAAGGACCAGCCCGCGCAGGAAGAGGTGGCGCGGGGCGATCTGGTGGCGGCGGTGCGCGCGATCCTTGCCCGGCACGAGGGCTGATATGCCGGACAAGTCCACGATCCGCGCCGAGGCGGAACGCCTTTTCGCCCGCTTTTGTGAGGCGGGAGCACTGCCGGTCGAGGCCGATATCCTGCAGCCCGCCGATACTCTGCTGGACCTTTACGGCGAGGATATCCGGGCCCGCGCCTTTGTCACCCGCGACCCGGTGCAGGGCGAACTAATGCTGCGGCCCGACTTTACCGTGCCGGTGGTGCAGATGCACATGGCCAACGGACGCGAGCCGGCGCGCTACACCTATATGGGCGAGGTGTTTCGCAAGCAGGAGCATCGCGGCGCGCGCGCATCGGAATTCCTGCAGGTCGGCTACGAGGTATTCGACCGCGCCGATCCGGCGGCGGCAGATGCCGCGGTCTTCGCGCTCTTCGCCGAGGTGCTGGCACCTTTGGGCCTGCGCGCCGCTACCGGTGATCTGGGGATCATCATGGCCGCCGTGCGTGGCCTGACGACCACCGAACGGCGCAAGGCGGCGCTCATCCGCCACATCTGGCGCCCGCGCCGGTTCCGCGCGCTGCTGGACCGTTTTGGGGGCCGGGTTCCCGTGCCGGAAACCCGGGACCGCCTGCTGTCGTTGCTGGCCCGCGATGGTGCCGAGGCGGTGCTGGACGCCGCCGGACCCGAGATTGGGCTGCGCGGCCGTGACGAGGTTACAGCCCGGCTTGACTGGCTGAAAGATGATGCCACCCAGCCGCCGATCCCGCCGGGCGAGGTGGCGATCCTCGAAGACATCCTGGCGCTGCGCCTGGCCTCGCCCGCAGCGCTGGAACGCCTGCGCGACGTCGCCGTTGACCTGCCCGCCGTGG
>JBBKVJ010000029.1:0-2704 GCA_037968375.1 Paracoccaceae bacterium
CGCAGCTGATGGTTTAAGTCAATTACATTGCTGCATCTGCGAGAATCAGCGCCGAAGCATGTCTGCATCGGGCTCGAAGCGGACATTCGCTGCGCTACTCACAAAGGTCCGCAGCGGGCTGACTGCTACCTCTGAAGCTAGGGGCGGAAATGGTCGTTCTTTCTCGTAGCAAAACACCAGTTAGGTTGCCAGGTTTTCCCCGCCCTTTTGCGTCACAGCAACCGCTGAGTTTCGGCCCAGAGCCGCGCCACAAGCTCCGCCGCTGGTTCGACCTTGTCGATATGTTGCACCCCGGTCCCGGCATAAAGACAGCCTGCGGGCACATCGCCCGACGCGCCGCGGTTGGGCTGTTCGTCCGAATAGCGCAGTACGGGGTTGCCGTGTTGGTGAAACAGAACATCGCCCTCTCCCGGGCGGTGTGGCGCAGCAGGGTGGCCCGCCGCTTCCCAGGCTTCCAGCGTGCTGTTGCGAAGAACGCGATGAAGGGCAAATGGCCAGGTCAAATCGAAACAGATGGTAAGGCTAGTGTCGCGGCCACTCATCGCCAGCGCTTGCTTGTAAGCATCATGGGCATGGCTTTCCCGCGTTGCAACGAAGCGGGTGCCCATCATCACCGCGTGCGCGCCCTGTTTCAAACAGGCGGCAATCTCCTCGGCTCGGGCGATGCCGCCAGCCGCTACCACCGGCACCGGACCGGCGGTAGCTAGGACGGCAGGCAACAGGGTGCCCAGCGGTGTGGTGGATTGTACATGACCACCCGCCTCCATCCCCTGCGCGATGACAAAGTCTGCCCCGGCAGCGATGGCGGCTGTGGCTCCGTCGGCGCTGCCGACCTGCACCCCGACCTTCGTGCCCTGTGCTTTTGCAATGGCAATGGTTTCGCTGTCGCACCCCCAAGACAGCGTCAGGCACGGCGGCCTATGCAAAACGGCAGCGCGCGGGGCAGCCGTGCCAAAGCGCAGTACGAAGTTGACGAGATAAGCCAGCCCCATAGCGTTCAGCGCCAAAATCTGCTGTGCCGCCTCCTCTTGCGTCGTCCATGTCAGTGCCAACGACCCCATTGCCCCGGCACTCCCGACGGCAGTGGCCAGCTCAGGCGTTCCTGTCGAGCCGATTGGTGCCTGAAGGATAGGTACCGAAAGGCCAAACCACCGCATAAGGTCATTCTGCATCGCTCTCTCCTGCGTTAACCTTATCGCACGCCGCCACGACCTGCTTCAGCCGCCATCCCCTAGTTGGAACGCCCTCCGTGGCCTGCTGCATCCGTTCCTAACACCGATCTAGCCACATGGGCACACACTGCGTTCATTCGGGCGTCTGGCGCGCCGCCGTGGTTCTGATGGATTGGACATCCAGTTTTCATATCTTCTGGCAAACCTGCCCAACTTGGGCTTTTTGTCGACGTCTGCTCGGCTTGCTGCATATTGGACAACCCAACAGCGGCAACCCGGACAGGAAGCCGCGGTGGCGCTATCACATGAAGACGCCCCCCCTTTTAGGCAAGGGCTGATTTGATCGGATGTCGACCGTTGCGACACGTGGTGATGAGCCTGGTCTGTTTGCCTGCAGATGTGATCAACGCATGCGTTGGTCTGAGAGGCGGATCAATCGGCCAGCAGTTTCTTTCGTTCTGCGAATTCCTCGGAATCGATCTCACCCTTGGCATATCGCTGCTTGAGGTGCGCCAAGGCTTGGTCGTGCCCGGCGTGGCTGCTGCCGCCAGGTCCGGCCGCTCCGAAAATGCGCAAGAGATAGATGATCCCGGCAACGATCCCGACCACGATCAGGATCATGAAAATCGGCCCAAGGACCATACCGAATCCTCCCCACTGGTTGCTGCCCCACATCATGTCATGACCATCATAAAACCGGCCGTTTTGACCCGCGATTTCGCCGACCTGAGCCATCGCCGACGTTGCGGCAGCTCCGATTGCGACGACCACACTCGGGGCAATTGCAATATTTCGGAATTCCATTCTGAATCTCCTGTTGCGTGGCATCCACTCTCACCACTTGTTCGCTCTACAAGGAAAGCGGCGCGGGCTCGCTGATCTGGATCAAGGCGGCAGGGCCGAATTCCGATAGCATGCTGCATTGATACGCAGGCGCGGATTGGTGGATAGTACGGCAAATCTTCCGAGATAGTCGCACAAGGCAAGTTTCGGTGTCGCCCCACCAGATCGGCGTCTTGGCGGTACATTTAGACAAAGAAGGAATTTCCGTGAGTTACACAATCAATCGCATGTTCCACGACAGCACGTTGGACGACATCGATGTCCGCACCCGCGCCGCCCTTGCGGACAAAGGCTTTGGGGTGCTGACTGAAATCGACGTTAAGGCAACGATGAAGAAGAAGCTGGATGTCGAGATGCGGCCCTATTTGATCCTTGGTGCCTGCAACCCGAAGATGGCGCATGAGGCGATCGGAATCGAGCCGCGCGTCGGCGCGATGTTGCCCTGCAATGTGATCCTGCGCGAGGTTGATGGCGGGGTCGAGGTCAGCGCGATCGACCCGGTGGCCTCAATGCAGGCGATCGACAACGCCAAGTTGACCGCTGTTGCGGGTCAGGTACGCGACCTGCTGGCCAAGGCCGTCGAGGCGATCTGAATGGCCATTGCGGCGAAATGACAGAAACTTGCCCAACCAATCTTGAGCCCTGTGGTGACACCTCACAACGAGAAACGACAAATACCTCCTCGGAGG
>JBBKVJ010000030.1:0-19440 GCA_037968375.1 Paracoccaceae bacterium
ACAGCGGCGCGGGTGACCTTGCGATCACCACCAATGATGGTGCAGTCAGCGGCGACAGCTACGGTATCCTGGCGTTCAACACCGGCGGCGCCATCGATATCACGATCAACGACGGCGACATCACCGGCACCTATCTGGACGGCATCCACGCCAATAACATCGCCGGCTCGTCGACGCTCGACATCACGCTGCTGGGCGCTGCCAATGTGACCGGCGGTTACGACGGCATCGTGGCGGAGAATCACGGCACCGGCGCGCTGACCATCGATGCGTCGGCCGCGACCGGCGTGATCGAGGGCCAGGGAAATGATGGTATCTGGGCCGTGAACGGCACGGAAAGCTTTGAAGGCATCACGATCAAGACCGGCACCGGCTCGGGCGGCATCGCGGTTCTGGGCTATACCAACGGTATCGAGGCCGAGAACTACGGATCCGGCGGAGTTGAAATCACGACCGGCATCGGCGCGATCAACGGTTACGGCGGTGATGGCATCCGGGCCACCAACTCGACCCAGGGCACGAGCATCGATATCTTGACCGGCACCGGCGCTGTCTCGGGCTTTGACAATGGCATTTTCGCCGACAACGATGGCACCGAAGATCTGGTCATCACCACGAACGGGGTGACCACCGGTGGCGCCTTCGGCGGTGCAGGCGACGGTATCCACGCCGAAAACGGCGTTATCGACAACTATGGTTACCCGCAGGGTACCAACATCCTCATCACCACCAACGCTGCGGTGGTCGGTAATGGCGGCGACGGGATCGATGCGGACAACGCCGGCAGCGGCTATCTCTTCATCGATGCCAACGACACCGTCACCGGCACCGGTGGCAACGGCATCCTGGCGGTGAACGGCGCGACGGGCGGTATCTTTGGCGACGTTTACGGCACGCATCTGAAGATCGATGCCGCAGCCGATGTGACCGGTTCGACCAACGGCATCTCGGCCACGAACGAAGGCACCACCTACCTGGACATCAACACCGAGGCGGCGGTGACCGGCCAAGCGGGCGACGGCATCTTCGCCCGGAACGGGACGACCGGCGGCATCTTTGGCTACGTCTCCGGCACCAACCTGACCATCACCACCAACGGCCCGGTTCTGGGCACCGGCGGCGACGGCATCGATGCGGACAACGCCGGTAACGGGTATCTCTTCATCGACGCCAACGACACCGTCACCGGCACCGGCGGCAATGGCATCCTGGCTGTGAACGGCGCGACGGGCGGCATCGGTGGCTTCGTCACTGGCACCTACCTCAGGATCGAAGCGGCAGCCGATGTGACCGGTTCCACCAACGGCATCTCGGCGACGAACGCCGGGACATCCTTCCTCGACATCAATACCGAGGCGGCGGTGACGGGTCTGGCTGGCGACGGTATCTTCGCCCGGAACGGCACAAGCAACACATATGGCGCCTACGGCACCGATCTGACGATCACCGCCAACGGTACGGTGCTTGGCACTGGTGGCGACGGCATCGACGCTGGAAATACCGGCGCCGGGTCGGTCACGATCACCACCGTCGGAACGGTCGAAGGCACCGCTGGCGACGGTATCCGGGCCACCAATGGCACGATTGTCTTCAGCGTCGTCGGCGACAGCATCGTCATCAACGGCGGTCCGGGGGCGATCACCGGCAGCGCGAACGGGATCACCGCGATCAACAGTGGCTATGGAGAGATACTGGTCGACGTGACGGGCGATGTCACCGGCACCGCAGGTGACGGCATGAGCCTCATCAACTCGGTCTACGGAACCACAGTCGGTGTGACAGTCGGGGCCGGAACCACTACCGAGGGCGGCGCTAATGGCATCTCGATCGTGAACAACGGTGTCGGCGCGATTACGGTCGACGCCGACGGCAACGTAACCGGCAACGGCGGCAATGGGATCGAAATCGCCCAGGTTGGCGGCCTTGATATCGTGACGGTCAATGTTGGCGGCGCCTCGGTCGTTCAGGGCACGATTGCGGGGATCGATATAGGTGCAGGCGGTGGCGGGCCTATTCAGATCACCAACGATGGCACGGTGCAGAACCTGAGTGGCAGCGATGCCGATCTGGTGATCAATGCCGTCGGCGGGATCGTGATGCTGGACAACAACAACATCCTGACCGGTAACGTGATCTTCGGCGCTTACGGCGACACGTTCAACAACGCGGGCACCTGGACGACGCAGGGCATCAGCGACTTCGGTCTCGGGGCTGACCTTCTGGACAACACCGGCACGCTGATCGTCGGAAATCAGGCGGGCGTGTCGGAGACGACCACGTTCAACGGACTGGAGACCTTCCAGAGTTCCAGCCTGATCGACCTTTCGGATGAGGTTGCCGGCAACGGCTCGACAAGCTTTGACACGCTGACCACCTCGGGCAACTTCAACGGCGTCGGCGGCGCGTTGCAGATCGACGCCTTCCTGGGTGGCGCTGGAGGCGCGGACCTCTTCGTGATCGGCGGCACGGCCACGGGCACCACCAACATTTCGGTACTCAACACCAATCCGGGTTCGGGGGTCGCCAATCAAAGCATCCTGATCGTCGATACAAATGGCGCGACGGGCACCGAATTCGTTCTGGCCGGCGGGCCGATCACCACGGGTGTGGTGATCTACGATCTGTTCTTCGACGGCGAGGATTTCTTCCTGCAGTCGGTACTGAACCCGATCAACTTCGACTCGGTCCTTCTGCTGGCTGCGGGCGCCGATATCTGGCAGATCACCGCCAACGGCTGGCATCGCAACACCGATCACCGGATCAAACAGGATCAGGCAGTCGACGGTGGCGTGTCGCGCGGTGCTACCGATTACGGCGCAGGTCATTCGACTGGCGGTGGTGGCAACGCGGTTGGCTGGGGCACGATCCTTATCGATCGCCGCGATCAGGACGCGACGATCATCGCCGATGTCACCGGCACGCCGACGCCTGTGGATATCGAGTATTCGCAGCTGACCCGGGCCGCGATCGGCGGCGTAGATTGGTCGTTCACGCCCGATCAGGGCACTGGTCGACTGACCTTCGGCGCCTTGTTGGGCTACGTGCGCAGCGATATCGACTTCGAAAGCACCGGAAACTCGGCCAAGTTCGACGGCCCGACCTACGGCTTCCATCTCGCCTATGCCGACGACAAGTTCCGTGGCGACCTGATCGTCAAGCGCGACGATCTGGACCTTGATTATACGGTCCCGGCACTTGCGGCGAGCGGCGAGACGACGGCGACAACCTCGGCGGTCACAACAGGTGCGTCGGTGGAACTGGCCTATGCGGTCTACGAGGACGCGCAGATGAAGGTCGAGGTGGTCGGCAACCTGTCGCACACCCGCACCGAGATCGATGCGTTCACGCTGCAGGGTCTGGTCTTCGACTTCGGCGACTCGGACACCACACGGGGTGCCATCGGCCTGACCTATACCGGCACCTACATGCTGGGGTCGACGGGCCTGACGCCGACGGCCACGGTCAAGTACTGGAACGTGTTCGATGGCGGCTATACCTCGTCGCTTGATGCGGTGGTCTTCGACTACGACGCTTCTGGCGACAGCTATCTTGAGATCAGCGCAGGTCTGGAGTTCAACGATCCGACCAGCGGCTGGAGCGGCTTTGTCTCGGGTGGCGGGTTCTTCGGCGACGATGTGAACGGTGTCCGTGCGCAGGTCGGTGTGAGCTACGAGTTCTAGGCAACCTTTGCGGGCACAAGCCCGCAGCCGAAAAAACCAAGCACGGCACGGGAGAAACCCCGTGCCGTTTTTCTTGGGAATGGGTCGAAAGCGGCGATAGGATGCCGGTCCCGAAACACCAGACGAGGCCCCCCGATGACGCCCTTTGATGCCAATTTCATCCGCTCCCAGTTCCCGGCATTCGAAGAGCCTGCCCTGCAGGGTCAGGCGTTCTTCGAGAATGCCGGTGGGTCCTACGCCTGCCATCAGGTGATCGACCGGCTGACCCGGTTCTACTATCAGCGTAAGGTTCAGCCCTACGCGCCCTATGCGGCCTCGCAAGCCGGGGGCGCCGAGATGGATGAGGCGCGGCTGCGTCTTGCCGCGATCATGGGCGTTGCGACGGACGAGCTGAGCTTTGGCCCGTCAACCAGCGCGAATATCTACGTGCTGGCCAATGCGTTTCGCCAGTTGCTGAGTGGCAAGAAAGCTGCCGTGGTCGTGACTGATCAGGACCACGAGGCGAACGCGGGCCCGTGGCGGCGGCTGGCGGATGAGGGGGTCGAGATCCGGGTCTGGAAGATCGACCCCGACACCGGGCATCTGGACCCCGGCGCGCTAAAACCGCTGTTGGATGATACCGTCAGGCTGGTGTGCTTTCCGCATTGCTCGAACGTGGTGGGCGAGATCAACGATGTGGCGGCGATCACCGCGATGGTCCATGCGGCGGGGGCCTATACCTGCGTCGATGGCGTCAGCTATGCGCCGCACGGGTTGCCGAATGTCGGCAAGTTGGGCGCTGACATCTACCTCTTTTCGGCCTACAAGACTTATGGCCCGCATCAGGGCATCATGGTGATGCGCCGCGCCCTGGGCGAGTCCTTGCCGAACCAGGGCCACCATTTCAGCGGCGGCACACTGTACCAGCGCTTTACCCCCGCAGGTCCCGATCATGCGCAGATAGCGGCCTCGGCGGGGATGGCCGATTATATCGACGCGGTCCATGCGCACCATTTCGCAGGCGTGGCAGACCCTGCCAACCGGGCCGAGGCGGTACATGACCTTTTCCGGGCGCGAGAAGAGGCGCTGCTGGCGCCGTTGATGGACTATCTTGAGGGGCGCAACGACATTCGTCTGATCGGGCCGCGCAGTGCTGCGGGGCGGGCGCCGACCGTCGCCATCGCGCTTGACCGGCCCGGCGAGGATGTGGCGGCCAGGCTTGCGCCGCACGGGATCATGGCCGGCGGCGGCGATTTCTATGCAGGCCGGCCCTTGGCGGCGATGGGGGTCGATCCGGAACGTGGCGTGCTGCGGCTGTCGTTCGTGCATTACACTTCGCAAGACGAGGTTGACCGGCTGATCCGCGCGCTAGATCAGGTGCTGTAAGGGCTGCAGCGCAGAAGGCCCGACCAAGAGGTGGGCATGGCCGAGACGACCCCGATCATCCTTTGGTTCCGCCGCGATCTGCGGTTGTCGGATCATCAGGCGCTGTCGGCGGCGGCCGAGACGCGGCGGCCGATCATCCCGGTATTCGTGCATGATGAGGTTGTTGAAAGCCACGGCGCCGCCCCGAAATGGCGGCTGGGACTTGGGGTTGGGCGCTTTGCCCAGACACTGGCCGGGCATGGATCACAGTTGACCCTGCGGCGCGGCGACGCGCTGACCACGTTGCGCGATCTGGTGCGTGACACCGGGGCGGGTGCGGTCTGGTGGACGCGACTTTACGATCCGGCCTCGCGCAAACGGGACGAGGCGGTGAAAGCAGGGCTGCACGATGACGGGATCGACGCCCGGAGTTTCGCGGGCCATGTGCTGTTCGAGCCCTGGACCGTCGAGACCGGGCAGGGCGGGTTCTACAAGGTCTACACGCCCTTTTGGAAGGCCGTTCGGGCGCGCGATCCGGGGGCGCCGTTGACTGCGCCCGACAGCCTTGCGCTGCCTCAGAAATGGCCCCAAAGCGATGCGCTTGGCGACTGGGACATGGGGGCCGCGATGCAGCGCGGGGCGGCCGTCGTTCTGCCGCACACGAATGTGGGCGAGGATGCTGCGCAGGGGCGGCTTGGCCAATTCATCGCGCACAAGATCGACCGCTATGACGACCGCCGCAACGATTTGGCCAAGGAGGCAACCTCGGGCCTGTCGGAGAACCTGACCTATGGCGAGATTTCGGTGCGCAGTTGCTGGCATGCCGGGATGCGGGCGCGGGACGAGGGCAAGCGCGGCGCGGAGACATTCCTGAAAGAGGTCGTCTGGCGCGACTTTGCCTACCATCTTGTCCACCACACGCCGCATATCACGGAACAAAGCTGGCGCGAGGACTGGCAGAGTTTTCCCTGGAAGGATGACGACGGCCGTGACGAGGTACAGGCTTGGCGCCGTGCCCGCACCGGCATCGAAGTGGTCGATGCCGCGCAGCGCGAGATGTTCGTGACCGGCACGATGCACAACCGGGCGCGGATGGTTGTGGCTTCATACCTGACCAAGCATCTACGCACCCATTGGCGCGTCGGGCAAAGATGGTTCGAGGATTGCCTGATCGACTGGGACCCGGCCTCGAACGCGATGGGCTGGCAATGGGTGGCAGGGTCGGGACCGGATTCCGCGCCGTATTTCCGCATCTTCAACCCTGTGACTCAGGCGGAAAAGTTTGATGCGGGTGGAGACTACCGCCGCCGCTGGATTGCCGAGGGGCAAGACGATCCGCCTGAAACGGCGCTGAGCTATTTCGACGCGATCCCGAAAAGCTGGGCGATGGACCCGGGTGACGATTACCCGTCGCCGGTGGTCGGAACCAGTGAAGGCCGCAAGCGCGCACTTGTCGCTTATCAGGGTTGGAAGGACTGACTATTCAGCATGTTGCAGGCCATGCGCCGATCTGCCTTACTGCGAAATCAGGAGAGACGGGGATGAAGGTTCTAACCACGACGCAGGGTCAGAACGACCTGCCGCGCTATTTCGGTGCGGTGTTCGAAAAGGCAAAGTCCTTGACGAACGGGCGGCTCGACATGGTGCTGCCCGACGGGCGTCGGTTTCGCGCCGAGGGCCGCAACCCCGGCCCGGTAGCCGAGTTCACCGTGCAGGACCCCGACCTTTTCGCGCGGCTGATCCGCGAGGGCGATCTGGGGTTCTGCGAGGCCTATGTCGAAGGCGGCTGGACCACGCCCGATCTGCAAAGCTTCATGGATCTGGTGCATGCCGGAAACGACGAGATTTATGACGGATTTCCGGGGATGGCCCTGTTGCGCACCTTTGAGAACCTGCGCCACTGGCTCCGCTCGAACTCGAAAACCCAGGCGAAGAAGAACATCGCGCATCATTACGACCTGGGGAATGCGTTCTACGGTATCTGGCTGGACGAGACGATGACCTATTCCTCGGCGCTTTATCGCACTGGGCAAGAGCCTTTGGACCGCGCCCAGACGCAGAAATACGCCAGCATGGTCGATGGGATGGGCGCCCGACCCGGCGATCATGTGCTTGAGATCGGCTGTGGCTGGGGCGGGTTCGCGGAATATGCGGCGAAAGAGCGGGGGCTGCGGGTGACCGGCCTGACGATTAGCCAGGCGCAGCATGACTATGCCGTCAGGCGGATTGCGCGCGCCGGTCTGGCTGACCGTGTGGACATAAAGCTGCAGGATTACCGCGACGAACGCGGCGCCTATGACGGTATCGCGTCGATCGAGATGTTTGAGGCGGTGGGCGAGAAATACTGGCCGGTCTATTTCGACACGCTGCGCGAGCGGCTGAAACCGGGCCGACATGCTACGCTGCAGATCATCACTGTGCAGGATCGGCGCTGGGAGGTTTACAAGCGTGGCGTTGATTTCATTCAGAAGTACATCTTTCCGGGGGGCATGTTGCCCTCGCCCACGGCGCTTAGACGCGAAGTCGAAAGGGCCGGGCTGGCGCTTAAAGGCTCGATCGAATTCGGTCAAAGCTACAGTCTGACCCTGCGGCGCTGGCACGACACATTCAACGCGCGCTGGGACGAGGTCCAATCCTTGGGTTTTGACGAGCGGTTCCGGCGGATGTGGAACATGTATCTTACCTCTTGCGCCGCGACGTTTCAGCACGGAAACTGCGATGTAACGCAAATCACCGTGACCAGACCCACCCATTAGGTGCCCTGACATGCCGACTGCTGCCAAATTATTCGCCGCTATCGCCTTTGCTCTTGTCGGGTTTTTCGCCGCCGAGGTGATGAAACCCAGCTTTCCCGAGGGCTTCAACTTCGGCAACTTCTCGATCATCTGCGCCCTTGTCGGCGTGATCGCCGGTTGGCGGGTGATGGGCAGCAATGCCGGACAGGGCACGGGGCGGGCAATGGGCACGGGTGTGCGCACCTCGGCCACGCTGGCGTTCTGGGGGCTGGTGCTTTTCGGGGCGGTCGAAATGCTGAAACGATCGACCGACAGCCGCTACAATGGCGTGATGGACGCGCTTGAAGGTCTCTTCGCGATCCTCCTCGAGTTCGGTCAGATCGTGATGACGTCGTTGCCTGCACTGATCGTGCTGGTGGTCGGTGGTATTCTGGGCGGCATGTTCTCGAACTGGGCTGCGGCGCGCTGGAACTGAATCCAATGGCCAGTGATGTATCGGGCGGCGGGGCAGGCGCCGCCTATTTCTTTTACGGAACGCTGTGTCATGCGCCGCTTCTTGAGGCGGTTCTTGGCCGTAAGGTCAGTGTCACACTGGCCCGGCTGGAGGGGTTCGCTGTCTATTGGGCCAAGGACGCCGGTTATCCGGTGATCTTGCGTGAAAACGGCGCCGTGGCCCAGGGTGTCGTGGCCTTTGACGTGACAGCCGACGAGGCGGCGCGGCTGGATTTCTACGAAGGCGGCTTTGGCTATGCGGTCGAGGCGCTGACAGTGACGTCAGAGACGGGCAAGATGCAGGCGCTGGTCTACCTGCCTGGGCGTGAGATAGCCACCGGCGCTGCGTGGAATTTGGCCGCTTGGCAGGCGCGCTGGGGCGATGTCGTGACAGCGGCGGCAGCGGATGTCATGGCGCAAATGCGGCTGCGCCCGGCGGCGGACGTCATGGCGCGCTATGCGCAGATCCTGGTCCGCGCGGCGTCGCGATTGCGGGCGCGGCAAACTGCGCCCGTGACACTGCGTCGGAGCGCTGTGTCCGGCGATGTAGCAAGGCTTGCCTGGCGTCAGCCCTATGCAAACTTCTTCGCACTGGAGGAAACCGACCTCCGGTTTCGCCGCTTTGACGGCACGCTAAGCGACACCGTCAATCGCGCGGTCTTTGTTTCTGGCGATGCGGCGACGGTTCTGCCCTACGATCCGGTCCGCGACCGGGTGCTTCTGATCGAGCAGTTCCGCGCCGGGGCGCATGGCCGCGGCGATGGCCAGCCCTGGCAGCTGGAAGCCATCGCAGGCCGGGTCGATCCCGTCGAGACGCCAGAGCAGGCGGCGCGCCGCGAGGCGGGTGAAGAGGCCGGGCTGACGCTGGGCGCGTTGTTGCCCATCGCGTCCTATTATCCGTCGCCCGGCGCCAAGACGGAGTATATCTATTCCTATCTCGGTATCGCAGATTTGCCCGACCGTCTGGCCGGGGGTATTTCGGGCGTGGCCGATGAGCACGAGGATATCCGGACGCATCTGATCGGGTTCGACAGACTGATGGATCTGGTCGCGACCGGCGAGGCGGAAAACGGCCCGCTGTTGATCTCGGCGTTCTTTCTTGCACGCAACCGTGACCGGCTGCGCAAGTCCGGGTCAGACCGCGCGCCTTGAGTTCGAGGCGACTGCGGCCTAGGAAGATGAAAACGAGGGAAAGGCAGTGCGACATGCGTATCGCAAGCGATTTGGCTGACGCCGTTGGCCGGACACCGTTGATCCGGCTTGCCCGGGCGTCCGAGGCGACGGGTTGCGAGATTCTGGGCAAGGCCGAGTTCCTGAACCCCGGTCAGTCGGTCAAGGACCGTGCCGCGCTCTACATCATCCGCGATGCAGTGGCCAAGGGGCTGTTGAAGCCCGGCGGCACGGTTGTCGAAGGCACTGCGGGCAACACCGGCATCGGTCTGGCGCTGGTCGGCGCGTCGATGGGTTTTCGGACTGTGATCGTGATCCCGGAAACGCAGAGCCAGGAAAAGAAGGACATGATACGGCTGGCGGGTGCCGAGCTGGTGCAGGTTCCGGCCGCGCCCTACAAGGACCCCAACAACTATGTGCGCTATTCCGGACGGTTGGCGGCCAAGCTGGCCGAGACCGCGCCGAACGGTGCCATCTGGGCAAACCAGTTCGACAATGTGGCGAACCGGCAGGCGCATGTCGAAACCACCGGGCCCGAAATCTGGGAGCAGACCGGCGGCAAGGTCGATGGCTTTATCTGCGCCGTGGGATCGGGCGGAACGCTCGCGGGTGTCGCCGAGGCCTTGCAGCCAAAGGGCGTGAAGATCGGGCTGGCCGATCCCGAGGGTGCTGCGCTGCACAGCTTTTATACGACGGGCGAATTTGCCTCGCCCGGCACCTCGATCACCGAAGGCATTGGGCAGGGCCGGATCACCGCCAACCTGGAAGGCTTCATGCCCGACCATTCGTGGCGCATCCCCGATGCGGAAGCCCTGCCCATCGTCTTTGACCTGCTGTCCGAGGAGGGTCTGTGCCTGGGCGGCTCGTCGGGTATCAACGTTGCCGGGGCGATCCGGTTGGCCAGGGAACTGGGCCCGGGGCATACCATCGTGACGGTGCTTTGCGATTACGGCACGCGCTATCAATCCAAGCTTTTTAATCCGGCGTTCCTGAAAGAGAAGGGTCTGCCGGTGCCGGGCTGGCTGGATGCACCACCGCGATCGTTGCCAACGGTATTCGAAGACGCATGATGCGAAAACGCGCCAATCTGTCGGTGGTGCTGGCGGTCGTTCTCGCTGCCCTGTTACTGACCTGTGCGCCTGCTGCCGCACAATCGGGGTCGTGGTGGCTGGGCGGGGCGACGGGCGACGCCAAAAGTGCGCCGGCGCCGCAGGACAGCACGATCTCGTGGTGGCTGGGTTCCTCGGCAGAAGCAGATACCGCAGCGAATGGCGGCGAGGTCGATCCCGACAAGCCCACCGGTCAGGGACCGGATTATGCACAATGGAGCGAGGTCGCCAAGCGCGCCGAAGAGGCGTTGTTGCAGGAGGACACGCCGAATCTGACCCTGGAACGCCTGCGTGCCCGTCTGGCCGAGTGGCGCGAACGGTTCTTGGCCGCGCAAAGCGCCAACAGCACCCGCATCGGTACGCTGCAAAGCCAGATTGCGGCATTGGGCCCGCTGCCAGAAGAGGGCAAGACCGAAACCGACGAAATCGCCGCCCGCCGTGCCAATCTCAACGAACGGCTGGCCGAGCTGAAGGCACCTGGTCTGACTGCGGAAGAGGCCTATCTGCGCGCCGACGGGATGATCGGCGAGATCGACAAAATCCTGCGCGAGCGTCAGGCCAGCGAGCTGTTGGAGCTTGGCCCGTCGCCGCTGGTGCCCTTGAACTGGCCGATTGCCTTTGCGGCAATTGCCAAGGTCGGCACGGACATCGTTACCGAGGTGCGCGACGGCTGGGCCAGCGAAACCTCGCGCAGTAATGCGCGTGAAGCCTTGCCGCTGACCTTTGTCTTTCTGATTCTCGGGATCGCCCTTCTGGCCCGTGGCCGACAGTGGAGCGAGGCTTTGGCTGCGCGGTTCATGCGTGGATCGGGGCGGCGTGCCAAACGTGTCGTGCTGTCGCTTCTGGTTTCGCTGGGACAAGTCGGCTTGCCGTTTATTGGCGTGATCCTGATGATAACGGCAGCCAACTCGACAGGACTTGTCGGGCCCCGTGGGAATGACGTTCTGGACGTGCTTCCGACATTGACCTTTGCCGTACTGGCGGCGCGCTGGCTGGGCCAGCAGGTGTTTGCCAAGAACGAGGAGTCCGCCCTGCTGCCGGGGCTTGAGGCCAAGACACGCGCCGAAGGGCGTTTTTATGCGACGCTAATCGGTGGATTTCTCGCGCTTGCGGGTCTTCTTGCGGCCCTGATCCCGCAATCGGGGGCGACGCTGATCGCGCGTGTCGTATTGGCGTTTCCGATCATCGTGGTGGTTGGCATCATGCTGGTCCGGATGGGTCAGATACTGGTCGCGGCGGCGCGCTCGGATATCGACAATGACGAGCCGACGACCCGCGTGCGTCTTCTAGAGCTGATCGGGCGGGGTGCGATCTTGCTGGGGATCGCCGGACCGATCCTTGCTGCCATCGGCTATTATTCCGCCGGGCGGTTCATGGTGTTTCCGGGCGCTCTGACGCTTGCGCTTTTGGCCTTCGTGGTGATCTTGCAGCAGCTGACCACCGATTTTTATGCGCTGGTGACCGGTCATGGCGATGATGAAGGCGAAAGCGAAGCCCTGATGCCGGTCCTGATCGGCTTTGCGCTGGGTCTTGGCGCGCTGCCGGTGATGGCGCTGATCTGGGGCGCTCGGGTCTCGGACCTGACCGAGCTGTGGGCCAAGGTGCGCGAGGGCTTCACCTTTGGCGATACCCGCATCGCGCCCACAGATTTCATCACCTTCGCGGTGGTCTTTGCGATCGGCTATGTCGCGACGCGGCTGGTGCAGGGCGCGATGCGGACCTCGGTCCTGCCGAAGACCAAAATCGACCCCGGCGGCCAGAATGCGCTGGTTTCGGGCCTTGGCTACCTGGGCATCTTCCTGGCCGGGGTCATGGCGATCACCTCGGCAGGGATCGACCTTTCCTCGCTGGCCATAGTCGCGGGCGCCCTGTCGGTCGGCATCGGTTTCGGTCTGCAGAATATCGTGTCGAACTTCATTTCGGGCATCATCTTGCTGGTCGAGCGACCGATTTCCGAGGGCGACTGGATCGAGGTCAACGGCCAGATGGGCCATGTCCGCGATATCTCTGTCCGTTCGACCCGGATCGAGACTTTCGACCGGACCGACGTGATCGTGCCGAACTCGGACCTGATTTCGGGGATCGTGACGAACTACACACGCGGCAACCTGACAGGCCGGATCATCGTCAAGGTCGGCGTCGCCTATGGCACCGACACCAAGCGCGTCGAGGCAGTCCTGCGCGAGGTCGCCGAGAACCATCCCATGGTCACTTTGAACCCCGAACCGGCGATTTTCTTCATCGGGTTCGGCGCGGATTCGCTCGATTTCGAGATCCGGGCGATCCTGCGAGACGTGCATTTCTCGATGAGTGCGAAATCCGAAATGAATCACGAGATTGCGCGCCGCTTCGCCGAAGAGGGCTTTGAGATTCCGTTCGCGCAGCGCGATATCTGGCTGCGCAATCCCGAGGTTCTGACCGGTGCCAATTCCGCAACATCCGTAGTGGAAAGTGGCACGCCCACACCGGCCGCCAAAGCCAGCACCACGATGAGCGCTGCGGCAGAGCCGACGCTGGAAGACATGCCCGAAGGCGATGAGGATCAGCCATGAGCGATCCGCTTTATCGCACCGACCCTTATGCGCGCGAGGCGGTGGCCAGCGTCGTGGCGGTGACGCCCGAAGCGGCCATCGTGCCTGACCTTTCGATCTTCTATCCGACCGGCGGTGGCCAACCCGGCGACAGTGGCTGGATTGTCTGGGACGGGGGACGGGTCGCAGTGACCGAGGCGCGCAAGGCCGAGGACGGCGGCGTCAAGTTGATCCTCGAGCCGGGGGCCGCAGTGCCGCCCATCGGAGCGGCGATCCGGCAAGAGCTGGATTGGGCGCGTCGATACATCCATATGCGGGTCCATACCGCGCTTCATTTGCTGTCGGTCGTCTTGCCGTTTCCGGTTACCGGCGGCCAGATCGGGCCGGGGCGCGGGCGGCTCGACTTTGCGATGGAGGCGGTGCCTGAAGATCGAGATGCGGTCGAGGCTGCGCTGAACGCCCATATCGAGGCCGATCACGCCGTCACCGAAGAGTGGATCACAGACGCCCAGCTTGCGGCCAATCCCAGCCTCGTCAAGACCATGTCGGTGATGCCGCCGACCGGGCAGGGACGGGTGCGACTGATCCGGATCGGGGCGGGCGAAACAGAGGTCGATCTGCAGCCCTGCGGCGGCACCCATGTCGCTCGCACCGCCGAGATCAGGCGGCTGAAGCTGGGCAAGATCGAGAACAAGGGCCGCCAGAACCGCCGGGTGACGATCGAGCTTGCTGACCCCTAGAACGGTCGGTCCGGATCCTCGGGCAGGCCTTCGCGCGACAGAAGCACGGCAAGCGGTCTGAGCGCCGGAATCTCGGAGCAGACGATCATCGCCGCGACCATGATTGGCACCGACAGAAACATCCCCGGCACGCCCCAGACAGCACCCCAGAACGCCAGCGACAGGATGATCCCGAACGACGATAGGCGCAGGGCGCGGCCCATCAGCATCGGGTCAAGGATGTTGCCCATCACGAACTGGATCACACCGCAGATCACGAAAACGGCTGCGGCAGGTGCCGGTTCGCCGGTCTGGATATAGGCGACGAGGCCGATCAGCACGGTCGCAATGATCGAGCCGACCGAGGGGATGAAATTCAGAACGAAGGTCATGATCGCCAGCGCCAGTGCCAGATCGAGACCGAAGACGCTTGCCACCCCATAAATGATCGCGCCGGTCGCGCCGCTGACGACGGTTTTGACCAGAAGATAGCGGTTCACCCGGTGGATGATCGTGCCGATGATCCAGGCCACGCGCTGCGCCCGCTCGGGTTCGCCGAAAAGCGCATTCAGCTTGGTGCGAAACCAGATCCGCTCGACGAAAAGGAAGGTCACGAAGATGATCACCAGGATCGTGGCCGACAACAGGCTGCCGGCCTGACCTGCGGCGGTGCGCAGATAGGCCGAAACATCGACGGTCTGCATCGACGCCAGAACCGAGGCCTCGACACCTTCGCCCATCCAGCCGAACAGCCCCGCGATCGCGCGTTGCGACTGGTCGGCATAGGTGATGGTGGTCAGGACGATGGTGTTGACCTGGCTGAGGATAATCGCCGAAAGCGTCAGCAACAGCATCGAGACCAGCGCCAGAGCGGCGAGGCTGGCCAGCCATGACGGGATCCGCAGCACGCCGACGCGGAGCCTGCCAATGGCGTCTATCGCATCCGACATCAGCGAGAAGAGGATGATCGCGGTGGCCAACGAGATCAGCAGGAACCGCGCCTGGACCAGCAAGAACAGGACCACCGCGAAAGCGATAATGACAAGCGCGCCCGCCTGCACCTGCGCGGGGTCGGGCTTGAGGCCTGAGACGATCGACCGGCGGTTCGGGGGCGGGCTGCTGTTCATCGGTTCGGACGGCTCTCCACGCGCGCGCCATCGCGGCGACGCATTGCACCGGACTATGCCGCAGGCGGGCCTTTCCCGCAACTCCGGAGGGCCCAGACCATGCTTGCATTTCGAACGAGCGGCAGGTTAGACAGCGCCCGACGGAGCGGTGGCCGAGTGGTCGAAGGCGCACGCCTGGAAAGTGTGTAGGCGGGAAACTGTCTCGAGGGTTCGAATCCCTCTCGCTCCGCCACTTCACCCTTTTCCCCGATCTTCCTGACTTCGCCAGAATAACGCTTTCGCGTTGATTTTCAGGCTACCCGCGCGCTGGGCCTTGCAACCCCGTTTCTTTCGATTATCTTCAATTCATTCCATTGTGTGGTATGAGGCGTGGTATGAAGGGGGCGTCGGAATGATTTCGGGCAAGCTCACAAAGAGGCAGGTCGAGTCGCTGGGGCCGGGGCGGCACGGTGACGGGAACGGGCTGCACCTGGTTGTCGATCCCTCGGGCGCGCGACGCTGGATCGTCCGGGTGACGGTGAAGGGCCAGAAGAACCGGCAGGGCCAACCGCTCAGGACCGACTTTGGTCTAGGCAGCGCTGATCTCGTCACCATGCAGGAGGCGCGGTCGAGGGCGCTTGAGTACCGGCGCATGGCTAGGCAGGGCTTGAACCCGCGCTACAACGCCGCGCGCGAGATACCGACCTTCGAGGAAGTGGCTGGGCAGGTCCACATCGACCGGCTGCCGACTTGGAAGAACGCCAAGCATGGGGCGCAGTGGATCAACACTCTGCGGGACTATGCCTTCCCGAAGATCGGCCGTTTGCCGGTGTCGGACATCGGCCAGCCTGAGGTCCTTGCGTGTCTGTCACCGATCTGGGCCGAGAAGCACGAGACGGCAAAGCGGTTGGCGCAGCGGATCAAGACCGTGCTGGACGTCGCCAAGTCGAAAGGCTTTCGCGAGGGCGAGAACCCGGTGACGGCGATCCGCGATGGCGGCGTCTTGCCGAAGGTCAAGGTGAAGGTGCAGCACCACAAGGCGATGGATTGGCGGGACGTACCTGCCTTTTATGCCGATCTGATGCGGCGCAAGGCCATGTCGGCGAACGCGCTGCGTTTCACCTGTCTGACCGGCTTGCGCACAAGCGAAGTGCTGGGTGCGAAGTGGGAAGAGTTCGATTTTGCGGCGAGAATCTGGAACGCCCCGGCAGAGCGGATGAAGGGTGGCCTAGACCACCGGGTGCCGTTGACCGACGCAATGCTGGAGATTGTCGAACCGCTCAAGGCGATGCACAGCGCCTATGTCTTCGAGGGTCAGAAACGCCACGAGCCGTTGTCCAACATGGCGATGCTGATGCTGCTGCGGCGGATGGGTGTCGAAGGCGTTACGGTCCACGGCTTCCGCTCGACGTTCCGGGACTGGGCAAGTGAAGTTGCAAACGCTCCGCGTGAAGTCGCCGAGATGAGCCTCGCGCACAAGGTCGGCACTGATGTGGAGCGTGCCTATGCCCGATCCGATCTGTTGGAGCGACGCCGGGCGTTGATGGAACGCTGGTCACAGTATACGACCGGGGCGACCGGCGACGTGGTCGAGGGCAACTTCGGGCAATCCGCCTGACAAAGGAAAGCCCGTAAGGTCGACACGGCGAGACCTTTTGCAAGGCCGTAGCAATTCAAACAAATCGAGAACAAGCGGTTGACGCGTCAAAAGGTCGGCCCCATCCTTCCTTTTGATGGATGATGACGAAGCTACAGAACGCCTAAGGGATATTGTGGGCCGGTTTGCCGATCCGACCCCCAAGGGGTTTTCGGGGATGTGGTCACCGCCATTCGACACGACTAAGCCAAACATCCACGATTCCAAGGCTGAGTTCGTTGAGGAGCGTGACACGGTCGAACGGCAGCTTTCGCACGCGCACGGTCTGTTCGAGTTTCTGGCGAGCCAGCACATGACGGACGAACCCGGATGGGAAATGGCCCATCGGGTTTGCAAGAAAATCGACGAAGGTGCCCGGTTACAATCGAAGCGCATTTTTGTCGATCAGCCAGAGGCGCTGATCAGGTCTAACGCCGCCCTTGTCGGCATCACAACGGTTAGCATCTATCTGCTCAAAGACATAATCACCGAATTTACCAATAGAAGACAAGAACTTGCGGACCAGGAAGTTGAGTTCTGGAGTGGGCAATCACGGCCTCCGAACCACTACGCGAGAACAATTGCCCTACGGTTTGCACGCTTGGTTGCCGGAGAAAAGCATCTGCGCCCGACGGTGGGGGCGGCGAGAGACGGCAGCCATCCATCTACCGATTTCGGACGCGCCATCGAAGAGATATTCGAAGTGTTGGAAATCAAAGCCAACTATCGGCGCGCCGCTGAGTGGGCTGTGGATCAGCTGACCGAGGAAGAAATCGCCCCGCCTGTCAACGTACTTGGCTCGGTCGTTGGACTTGATAGCAAACCGAAACCGACACCCGATAAGACCCGCGCCGTGATCGAAGCGCTTCTTAAAAAAGGCGCCGATCCATAGACCTTTCGGCGCGGTACTATCGTGCCTTCCACGCCGGTAGCCACGGCAAGTTTCTGTGATTTTATCGCCTCCAGTCGAAACGATTGGAGGCCGGAACATGTCGGCACTATTCGAGCAGAACAGAAACTACGTCCTTGGCGACGCCGAACTTGAGCTGATCGGTGACCGCGAGAAGCTGGCGCAGTGGCGCCACAAGCGCATCGGCCCGGCCTTTTACCGATTGGGCCGCAAGATCGTCTATCGCGGTGAGGACCTGAACGCATGGGCCGATGCAAACCGCGTCGACCCGGCGCAGAGTGGGGTGCGCTAGATGCCTCGCCGCATCAGCGGCGCGCGGATCAAGGCGAACCGGACTCATTCCGTTGAGGAACTGGCCGAAGCATCGGGCGTCACGCAACAGACGGTTCGAACCTGGATCGAACGCGGTCTGCCAGTCTTGTCGTCAAAGCGCCCCGCGCTGATCCTTGGCAGTGACGCCAAGGATTTCCTCGCCAGCCGCATCGCCGACCGGCGCTGCAACCTCGACTTCGGTGAGGTCTACTGCCTGCGTTGCCGCGCCGCACGAGCGCTTGAACCCGGCCTCGTGGACTACAGGCCGATCCATGAGCATCGGGGGCGGATCGAGGGCATCTGCCAGGTCTGTGGCTGCCTCTGCGGGCGCCTAATTGGGGCCAGTCAATTACCTGAATACGTCGCCGCCTTTGACTTTGTCACAGGTCCGTTCCGGCAAGCCTAAGCGAACCCTTCAACCCTAACCTGAATCATCACTTCGGAAAGGACGCAGGAACATGCGCAAACGCAACGAGGAAAACGAACGGATCAAGCGCGCCTATCTGGGCTATTTGAAGCAGGCCAAGGGACAGGACGAAACCTCGCTCGACAAGGCCGCAGCGGCGATCCTGATGTTCGAGGAAGCGACGGGGTTCAAGAGCTTCAAGGCGTTTCACATCGAACAGGCCGGGCGGTTCAAGGTCTTTCTGGAGAAGCGAAAGAACAAGCGCACCGGCAAGCCTTTGAGCCTGAGCACCCGCGACGCTACACTCCGGCTCGTCAAAGCCTTCTTCCACTGGCTGGCGTCACAGCCGGGTTACAAGTCGCGGATCAGCTATTCCGACGTCGAATACTTCAACAACAATTCCAAAAACGCCCGTGCAGCCCATTCTCAGCGCCCGCTGCCTTTCCCGTCGATCCAGCAATGTGCCCATGCCTTTCAGGCCATGCCCGAGGGCAGCGATGAAAAGCTCCGCGACAAGGCGATCTTCGCTTTTCTGATGCTGACGTCGGCACGGGGCAGTGCCGTCGCCTCGTTGCGCCTGAAGCACATCAATCTGCACGATGGCTACGTTTTTCAGGACGGGCGTGAGGTTGACACCAAGAACAGTAAAACCATCGATACATGGTTCTTCCCGGTCGATCCTGCCTATCGCCGCTACTTCGAGGACTGGGTGCATTATCTGAGCGATGTAAAGTTCTTTGGCCCAGAAGACGCCCTGTTCCCGAAGGCGCGCGTGGGTGTGCTCGACGGCAGGTTCGCCAATCTGGGCCTATCCCGCGACCCACACGGCTCCAGCGCCAAGGTCCGTACCGTCATTAAGGAGGCCTTCGCCGCCGTCCAGATGCCGCCTTACACGCCGCACGGTTATCGCAAGACGCTTGTCGGTCTGGGCAACGAGGTCTGCCAGACGCTGGAACAGATGAAGGCGTGGTCCATGAACCTCGGGCATGAGAACCTCGCCACGACGGCGGGTTCCTATCTGCCGGTGTCGCGGGAGCGGCAGGGGGAAGTGCTGAAGGGACTCGGGCGGAAATTCACGGCCTATTTTGTTGAAAACCTCTTCCTTGATCGAGGCAAGTATCGCTGATTCAATTCCCATATTGATTGGGGGATATAGCGATGATGGGATCAGGGCAGGAAGCTCAGGCGGCGCTGTTTTATGAGTTCTCGCTGGAGGATCACGTCCCGCAAGATCACCTGCTGCGTTCGATTGATCGGTTTGTCGATCTGAGCAGCATCCGCCAGTATCTC
>JBBKVJ010000031.1:0-2991 GCA_037968375.1 Paracoccaceae bacterium
GAATAGACCCCAAGCGACGACAGCGTGCCGCCCGGACGCAGAACCCGCAGCGCGGCCTCGAACGTCTCTTGCCGACCCAGCGCCTCGATCGCCACATCGACGCCGCGCCCGTCGGTCAGCCGCATGATCTCGGCGACCGGATCGAGTTTGGTGAAGTCGATGACATGATCAGCCCCCATCACCTGCGATATCTTGATGCGCGCCGGAACCGCCTCGACGCTGATAATCGTCGTGGCCCCCATCAGCCGCGCCCCGGCCGTGGCACAAAGCCCGATCGGCCCCTGCGCAAAGATCGCAACCGTGTCGCCGATCCGCACGCGGCCGCTTTCCGCACCGGAAAAGCCGGTGGACATGATGTCGGGGCACATCAGGACCTGCTCGTCGGTCAGGCCTTCGGGGATCGGCGCGAGGTTCGCCATCGCGTCGGGCACCAGCAGATATTCCGCCTGCGCGCCGTCGATCGTATTGCCGAAACGCCAGCCGCCCAAAGGCTTGAAGCCATGCTTCGTGCCCGGCCCGTCCTGCGAGTGGCAGCCACAGAGCGAGGCGTTGGAGTAACCGCTGGGACAGATCGCACCGGCGATCACCCGCTGGCCTTCGCGGTAGCCCTGCACCGCCGAGCCGAGTTTTTCGATCACCCCCACCGGTTCGTGCCCGATCGTCAGTCCGCGGGCGACGGGGTATTCACCCTTCAGAATATGGACGTCGGTGCCGCAGATGGTCGTCGTAGTGATGCGGATCAGCGCATCGAGCGGGCCGATTTCGGGAATTGGCTTTTCATCCAGCACGATACGGTTCGGCTCAACAAAAATCGCGGCTTTCATCATTCTGGACATGGATTGGCTCCTCCAATTCGCGGTCGGTCCCGTCATATAACCGTAGTGAATACCTGCGGCATGGCCGAAAGGGATTGATCTGCATCATGAGCGACGTGTCGAGGCTAGGTTTTTGATCCGACGGTTTGATGGTGTGATCCTATCGCAGGAATGGAAGGAGGCACTATGGGACAGGTTCGTCACGAGAGCGCCACGACTAGGCATGCCGTCAGAGCAGCAATACAGCGATCGCACGCTTCGCTCTCGGCGCTGAGCAAGGACCTGGGCATCAACCCCAAGACGGTTGCCAAGTTGCGGAAGCGGGCATCCGTCGAAGACCTGAAGACCGGGCCGAGGAAGCCACGGTCATCGGTGTTGAGTTAGGCCGAGGAAGCGATGGTCATCGCGTTCCGCGCCATACGCTTCTGCCGCTGGACGACTGTCTTTATGCCCTGTACCCGACGATCCCGCACCTGACGCGTTCTTCGCTGCATTGCTGCCTTCAGCGGCATGGCATCTCGCGCCTGCCGGATGTCGAGGGCGACAAGCCGAAGCGCCAGAGCTACGGCCCGGTCGGACGGATGAACCGCACGATCAAGGACGCGACCGTCAAGCGATACCATTACGACGACCATGCCCAGTTGCGCACCCACCTCGCAGACTTCCTCCCAGCCTATAACTTCGCTCGCAGGCTCAAGACCCTCGGCGGCCTCACGCCCTACGAGTATATCTGCAAAATCTGGATATCAGAGCCAGATCGATTCATCCTAAACCCGATCCACCAGATGCCGGGACTGAACACCTACCCTTTTTCACGTTCCACTGGCGATCCATTTGGCCTAAGTTAAGTGTAGCCCTTCACAGCCAACCGCCGGTGAATCCCGCGCGCCGCAGTCCCGTGACGACGTAAGGGCATGCGCGCATCAACCGCCACAATAAATCCGATCGGTAATTCTCACACATCAGCACCACCGGGCCGAGATTGATCCCGAAGTGATAGGGCGACGTCCACCCAGCATCGGCATCTTCTTTGTCCCGAAAGCTCAGATTGAAGCTGCACCGAAAGCAGTACTCGCCAGTAACTTGCGGATACACATCCTGAAAATGTCTGATCGTCGGCATCACGATCTCAGGTGCGAATGGCAACGATGCCACCACTGCCCACGGTGCGACCGTCCCGTCGTCAGGGCCGTAAGGTGCGCCGCGGGCGACATAATCGAAAAACGCGCGCTCGATGCCGTTGACGCGGCGCGTCGTCCAGCCGGGCCCGTCGCTCGCCGTCAAGCCCCAGAAGTTCTCTCCGTAGCCCGCAAATTCGAGCGGATTACGGATCGCGTACTCTTGCTGGACATAGGTAGCTCGGCGGCTGTTCTCAAAATAGTCGATTTCCTTGTCTCGCGTGAACGCATCGTGGATTCCGCGAAAGTCTATCCAGATGTGCGAGTACTGGTGGATGAATAGCGGCCCGCCATAGATGAATTCGTAGCCGTAGATTTCCTTCCATCGGTAGGTCGAAGTCCACGCCAGATAGCTCTCGGCAGGCAGGGGATGGGTCGGCGAGCCCAAGCCGAGGACGTACAGGAGACCGCCATTTACAAGTTCGCGAATGATCTTTCACATATGACCGGCAAAGGGTTTGATCCGGCATTGGTGGCCGAGACACAAAAGAACACTGCCTATCTCTTAGAGATGATCGCAACATTAGCCCCGAAACATCATGCTGGGCTTGTGAAGCTCAGCGCTTGAGGCCCTGCGTCCGCCTCTTGGCAGACATTGTATGTCGGTTTCTGAAGCGACGCAGACGCTCACCAGGGCGAATAGCTGCGCCCTGTATCGAATGACCGCTTCGGAGGTTATCGCTTCCATGAATGTGAGCGAGCCGACTGGCAGCTAAGGGCCGGAAGCGCTCCCTGCCTTCAGGCTGTTTCTTCGTGACCAGCCGCCCTCTAACGACCCTCAAATGATCCAATATCCCGCACAACCCATGCAAACCCGTTAAAATCAAATAAGAAAATTCAAAAAACCCGACATAATCAACACCATACCAGCCATAACCCACGCGAAATCCCACCCATATCACACCCCCTCCGCCGCCGCCTCACCACTCTTTCCTCACATTTTCCCCTTGAAAACCGCCCCGACCCGTCGCATCTGTCCCGCTCTAGCCCGCAAACAT
>JBBKVJ010000032.1:0-6645 GCA_037968375.1 Paracoccaceae bacterium
TCCAGCCGGAATAACATGCCGAGGCCGACCAGAACGCCGGACCAAAACGCGGGGTGCCAAGCCAGTCTTTCGCGGTCAAGCGCCTCGACAAACAGGAAAACGGCCAATGAGATCAGAAACACACTGATCGAATGTGGCCAATGGCCTACGACATATTCCGCCCAGAACGTGCAAAGAGCGAGGAGAGCCACCGCCAAATTGGCGACTTCGGTCGAACAGAACAAACGGCGCGTGACGGCATGAGTCGAAAAAAGAGTACCGATACCTGCAAGGACATTCAGGACGATGAGGCTTTTTTGCCCAAACAGACCGATCAGCGGTGCCGCCGATACCGCTGCACCCACAGGATATTGAGAAACCAGCCCGAGCGGCCCGTCAACCAACAACCAAAGCCTCAGGTCATCGGAGGCGAATTGCTCACGCCCGTTCGCGATTGCGAAGCTTCCGGTATTGAACAAGGTCTCGGCGCCGATGAAGTACAGGATTTCGTCGATGAGGAGAAAACCGATTGATGCCCGAGCGCCCAATACGATCAGGGCCACGACAAAAGTCAAAATCAGAAGGACGCCCACGCGGGTTTGAGCATGCAGCATTATTGCTTCAGTCTTTCAAGTTCCGCGCGCAACAACCGCCCCCGGATGTCCTGCAAAAGCACACGGTTCGCTGCGATGAGATCGGCGATCATGCCAGCCGTGAACAAGACGGCGCCAACCCCGATCATCGAAGCGCCGATCACCAGCGACTGAATATGGCCAGCGCCTTGTCCGGTGGAATAGAAGTAGAAGAACCTCAAGAAAGCCAGAACACCGGGTAGCATCGCGATCCCAGCCAGAAGCGAAAAAAATCGCATCGGGCGATACAGTAAGGCAATGCGAAAGATCGTTTTCATCGATCTCAGAATATATTGCGGGATCGAACGGATCAGCCGCGATTCCCGTGTCGGATCGTTGACTTCGATCGGCACGGAGATGATCGGAATGCCAAGGCGCCCGGCCTGAATGATTGTTTCAAGCGTGTAGGTATAACGGTCGAATACATAAAGCTTGATTGCGGTATCCCGGTGGATCGCGCGAAAGCCGCTTGGGGCGTCATCGATGTCAGTCCCGCTTGCCTTTCGGACGACCCAGCTGCCCAGGCGCTGCAGGGCCCGCTTGACCGGCGAGAAATGCTGGATCGTTGAAATCGGCCTCGCCCCAACCACGATTTGCGCGCGCCGCTCGAGGATCGGTGCGGTCAAATCCGGAATACAGGCAGAGCGATACTGGTTGTCGCCATCTGTATTGACGATAACATCGGCGCCCACACGCAATGCAGCTTCCAATCCGGTCAGAAACGCCGTTGCGAGGCCCTGATTGTGCGGTTGGCGGATGATATGGTCGACGCCATTCGCGCGCGCGACCTCAACCGTACCATCTGTCGATCCGTCATCAACAATCAGCCATTCGACGGTGTCAAAGCCCGGCACCTTACGGGGCAAATCAGCCAGCGTGGCTGGCAGCGTCTGCTCTTCGTTGTAGCACGGGATCTGGATAACAAGTTTCATCAAATGAACCGTTTTGCGTGGTGTGACGTGGAACTGGCAGAATAATGTGGTGACAATAGGACTCGGGGCGGCGTTGTGGGAAGAACTTTTCTTGTGGCGGCTGGGGCGGTTACGGGCTTTGCAGGATCGGTGGCTGATCGGTACAACCCTTCAGGTCAAGACGGGCAGAGGGCAGGGGTGCCAAGTGCCTAGGGGCCCTTTGCCAGGCGCTCGGCCTTTTTCTTGACCAGCACCGTGCGCAGGTCGTGCATCGCCAGAAGCAGCGCATCGGTCACCGCCCCCAGATCGTCATCCGAGGCTTTCGCCTGCGCCCAGTGCGCGGTCAGGTTCAGGTGATCGACGGCGCGCAGGATATCGTCGATCTCGCGCGCTGCCAGCGCGGCGGTGCGCGTCTCCATCCAGGCGCGGATCGCGGTCAGGTCCGCTTCGGACAACTCGCGCCCGCCCTGCGGTTTGATCTCGCCGTTGCGGATGTTGGCCATCGCGATCGGCTCCATCTCAAGTCGCCGCTGCCGGTTCTCGGTTTCGACCCGGAACACGGTGGCGCCATTGTCGCGGGTGCGGAAGAAATAGTCGGGCAGATCGCTCACCGCGCTATCCCAGCCCTTTGCAGAAGGCGATGATCCGGCTGCAAGCGTCACGCAGTTCCGCATCCGAGGTGGCATAGCTGATCCGGAAATTCGGCGACAGACCAAAGGCCGCACCATGCACGACCGCGACGCCGGTTTCCTCAAGAAGGGCGGTGGCGAAAGCCTCGTCGTCGGTAATCTTCGCGCCGCCTTTTGAGGTTTTGCCGATGCAGCCCGCAATCGAGGGATAGACGTAGAACGCGCCCTCGGGTTTCGGACACACAATCCCCGGCGCCTCGTTCAGCATCCCCACCACCAGATCGCGGCGGCGCTGGAACAGCGCCCGGTTCGGCGCCAAAAAGTCCTGCGGCCCGTTCAGCGCCTCGACGGCGGCATACTGGCTGACCGAACACGGGTTCGAGGTCGATTGCGACTGCACCTTGGCCATCGCCTTGATCAGCTCGACCGGCCCCGCCGCATAGCCGATCCGCCAGCCGGTCATCGCATAGGCCTTGGAGACGCCATTGACGGTCAGCGTGCGGTCGTAAAGGCCGGGTTCGACCTCGGCCGGGGTGCAGAAGGTGAAATCGTCGAACACCAGGTGTTCGTACATGTCGTCGGTCATCACCCAGACATGCGGATGGCGCATCAGAACGTCGGTCAGGCCCTGCAATTCGGCGCGCGTATAGCCCGCGCCCGTCGGGTTCGACGGCGAATTGAAGAGGAACCACTTGGTTTTCGGCGTGATTGCCGCCGCAAGCTGATCCGGCGTGATCTTGTAGCCGGTCTGCGTCGGCGCCTCGATCACCACCGGCGTGCCGCCCGCCAAAAGCACCATGTCGGGATAGCTGACCCAGTAGGGTGCGGGGATGATCACCTCGTCGCCGGGGTTCAGCGTCGCCATGAAGGCGTTGTACAGCACCTGCTTGCCGCCGGTGCCGACGCTGACCTGTTTCGGCGTGTAGTCGAGGCCGTTCTCGCGCCGGAACTTGTCGCAGATCGCGGATTTCAGCTCGGGGATGCCGTCGACGGCGGTATATTTGGTGCGGCCCGCGTCGATGGCACGCTTGGCCGCGTCCTTGATATTCTGCGGCGTGTCGAAATCCGGCTCGCCCGCGCCGAGGCCGATCACATCGCGGCCCTCGGCCTTCAGTTCCGCCGCACGGGTGGTGACGGCAATCGTCGGCGAGGGTTTGACCCGCGCAAGCGTGTCGGACAGGAACGGCATCGGCGGCCACCTTCGGTTTGAACTTCCGGGCAGTTCCTCTTAGGGTGCGTCCCGACAGCGAGCAAGCAAAGAGGCGATGACGATGACCGATTGGTTCAGCGACGACAAGGCGACGTTCGGCGACAGGCTGCAAGGGGCGCGCGAGGCGGCGGGCATGACGCAGGCCGATCTGGCGCACCGGCTGGGCGTGACGGCCAAGACGATCCGCGCCTGGGAGGATGACATGTCGGCGCCAAGGTCGAACCGGCTGCAGATCATTGCGGGGCTGTTGAACGTTTCGCTGATGTGGCTGCTGAACGGCAATGGCGAGGGCGTCAGCGCGCCGGAAGACGACGCCGCCATGCCCGCGGATATCAGTGCAGCGATCGGCGATCTGCGCCAGATGCGCGCCGAAATGGACCGTATCGCGGAACGCGCAGCGGTGCTGGAGCGGCGGTTGCAGCGCTGGTCAGAAGGCAAGGCCGCGTGAGCGAGATGCCCGAGGCCCGGCTGAAGCGTCTGCGGATGCGGTCGTGGCGGCGCGGTATCAAGGAGATGGACCTGATCCTGGGCGGCTGGGCGGATGCGCGGCTGGCCGAAATGGCCGAGGATGATCTGGTAGTTTATGACGCGATGCTGTCCGAAAATGACCACGATCTCTATCGCTGGGTGACCGGGGCAGGCGAGGCCCCGGCGGCTTTTGCGCCGCTTATCGCCCGGATCGCGGGTGATATCGGTCGGATTTGATCGAACCCGATCAAACATCGCCTTCTTTTGCCGCTGCCTTTAACGAAATTTTCGGGAAATCCCCGCTAAGTGCCTTGGTGACGACATTTCGGCGGAGAGCAGCATGAGTATGAATGCACCGGTCCTGTCAGCGGAACGGCAGGGCTACCATGCGGAATATCTTGAGGCGCTTGCGCTGATCGAACGGCTGCACCGTCTGCTTCTGGACGTCATCAAGGACGAGTTTGAACGCCTCGGCATCCTCGAGATCAACTCGGTTCAGGCGCTGTTGTTGTTCAACATCGGCGAGAACGAGGTGACGGCGGGCGAGTTGAAATCGCGTGGCTATTATCAGGGCTCGAACGTCAGCTATAACCTGAAAAAGCTGGTCGAGTTGAACTACATGCACCACCAGCGCTGCGAGATCGACCGCCGGTCGGTGCGGGTCAGGCTAACCGAAAAGGGCCGCAACGTGCGCAACATCGTCAACGATCTGTTCGCACGCCATGCCACGGGGCTTGAGGCGCGGGGCGTGATCGCACTGGACCGGCTGGACGATACAACCGGCGCCCTGCGCCTGATCGAGCGCTATTGGGCCGATCAGATCCGCTATATCTACTGACGCGCCGGGGCGGCTTGACGCCGCCCAAAACTTTTTTGAAAAGTTTTGCAAAAGCCTTTGAAGGCTTTTGGGGCCGGGCGGCTCAGTTGGCGCGTCGCAGCGGCGCAGTGTGATCGCCCACCCGAACCGCGCCCAACATCATCGTCGACAACTCGCGGATCAGCTTGCGACGCATCGCGTTGCCGAAATCCTCGAAATCCTCCGCAGTCACGACGAATGCGCCCGACCCCTTGATGACGCGATTTCTGTAATAGGCGGTCAGCGCCCCCATCCGGTTCGGGTTCAATTCGTGATCCATCGGGAAATCGGCGCCGATCACCAATCCGTTGATCGTGATCCCGGCCAGCAGCGGATCGATCCGCACCTGTTCGGGGCGCGGCCAGTCATTATTCTGACCGTCGCCGGAAATATCGAGCGTGCGTTCGGTGCAGGCCGGGCCACGCGCAAACAGATCGCCCGCAAAGAACATCGCGGCACCGATCCCGGTTGTGGTCTGCACCGGCGGCACCGGGTTGGTCTCGATCGCCGCAGCCATGCTGTCCAGCTGAGCCCCCGTCTCGATGCTTGTCCAACCGATGACAAGGCGCTGGTAATCCGCCCCCGACCATTCGAAGACCGCGACCGAGACCGGCGCGTCGGGGCGCGCGAGGAACGCGGTTTGAACCTCGATATCGCGCAGGGCGGCAGCCAGCCCGCCCGATTGCAGCCGATATTCGCCCGCATCGACCGAGGCCGAGACATCTATCGCCAGAATCAGAGCCTGACGGCAATCCGCCAACGCGGGCGGCGCGGCAAGCGCTGTGAAGAGGGCGATCCAGCGCAGCGTCACCCGCGTTCACCGACGCCGGGGACGCCGCCGAATACCGGCCCGGTCAACTCGCGCTCCAGCTTGCGGCGGATCGCGGCGGGGAAATCCTCATGCCGCCGCGCGGTGACGACAAAGGCACCGGGGCCACGGATCACCTCGCGCGCATAATAGTCTGCAATGCCGGCCTCGTGGCCGCCGATCGACAGGCCGTTGACCAGAATATCGCCGAAATCCTCCCGCGCATAGGCGCGGGTCGGGGTCAGCCAGTCGTTGTTCTGGCCATCTCCGGACAGGTCCAGCACCTGTGCCGCACATGGTGGCGCCCGGTCCAAGAGATTGCGCGCATAGATCAGCGCCGCGCCGATCGCCGTCGGCTCCCACTTGGCACCGCCGTCGCGCTCGCTGACCGCCGCGATCACCACATCCAGATCGGCGGTGCTGGTCACCAAGAGCCAGTCGACGACCAACTCCTGCCGCCACCGCCCGCCCCATTCGAACAGCGCCAGCGCCACTGGTTCGGAGGTCGCCAGAAACGCGCGCCGGATCTCGGGGGACTGCAGCGCTGCGATCAGACCGTCGCGCTGGATCGCGTAGTCCTCGGCATCGACCGAGCTTGAGACATCGAAGCCAAGCGCGAGGGCCAGCCGACACGCCTGCGCTGTGCTGGCCAGCGTGAGATTGGCCGCCAACAGCACCGCACCGAAAACCGCGCCTACCAATGCCCCATGGACGGCATTGATGCCCAGGGTTCCGCCGGGGCCAGCGCCTCGCCCGCCTGCAACAGCTCGACCGATATATTGTCCGGCGAGCGCACGAACGCCATCCGGCCGTCGCGTGGCGGCCGGTTGATCGTCACGCCGCTGGCCTGAAGATGCGCGCAGGTCTCGTAGATATCGGCGACCTCGTAGGCCAGATGTCCGAAGTGCCGGGCATCCGAGGGCAACCCGTCGTCGCCATCCCAGTTGTATGTCAGCTCGACCGGGCATTCGCTCTGCCCCGGCGGCGCCATGAAGACCAGCGTGAAGCGTCCGCCCTCGTTTTCATACCGCCGGGTCTCCTCCAGCCCCAGTAGCCTATAGAACGCGATGGACTTCTCCAGGTCCAGCACCCTGACCATCGTGTGCAGATATTTGATTTTCATGGCCGCTCTCCCTGTTCTTTGCGCGGAAC
>JBBKVJ010000033.1:0-3049 GCA_037968375.1 Paracoccaceae bacterium
GACGACCCTCATTGCGGCGATGCGCGGCGGCTGAACTGATCTTGCCCCCTTTTGTCAATCGGCAGCCAATATTGACCCCTTATCGGCGTGCAAAACTGACCCCCTTGGCGGGGTAATCGGCGTCCAATTTTGGGTCTGACTCACTTTTGGTGACGACGGTATTGCCGGTTAGGCTGTTGCGGTGATGCGGGCTTTCAGGAGCTTGATGCCGGCTCGGCCATACATCTGGCGCTTGAGGAGTTTCAAGCGATTGATCTGGACCTCGGTCTGGCCGTTCGACCATGGCTCGCTCAGCGCGGCGGAGACAGCAGCCAGATCCTTTTGCAGACCACGGGCGAAGGCAGACAGCTGGCTGCCCTCCGCCTTGGCGAGCCATGAGCGAAGGTGGTTTGCGCTGCTGTTGCGCACCATGCTTACGAATTGCTCTGCGAGCATTCTGGCCTTCGTCAAAGCTGGCAGTGCGGCTTCAATTTGCGCCACCAGAACGGCGTCTGCCTTGCTCAGGTGGTCACGTGCGGTGGTCAGAAGGCGCGCGATACGCCGCGCTGGTGGCGATTTCCCGACACCGATCGGCAATGCTCGCTCGGCGCGGCGCTGACGGGTCGCCCACTCGCCCACAACCCTGAGACTGCCGCGGAAACCGTCGCCCTTCATCCGTCGCCACAATTCGGCACCGTTCCGGCATCCGCCCGACCATTCCGTCGCCAGCCGCGCGAGCCAGGGCGTCAGACTGCTTTCCCGAATGCGGAACACGTCCTCGCGCTCGCCACGCAGGATCTGGCGGACGAGCTTGCGGCTCAGCCCGGTCCGGCGGACGATCTGCTTGATCGGAGTGCCGTCTCTGGCCATGTGTCGAACCATCTCGTTGGTCTTCTGCCTCCGCTCAAACCCCTCGTATTGCAGTCTTTCCGCGGCTGTCAGCAGCTTCGGGTCCAATTTGGTGATACCAATCGCCTTGCGGATGGCGGACATGTTGTTCTGGACCGCCGACAGGAAGGCCGCGCTGGCATTCTCGAGCAGGTGCCAGCGATCGGCAACCTGAAGCGCCTTTGGCAATGCCTTCGCGATGGCGCTGCCATAGCCGCCGTTCCGGTCGCGGGCGACCACCTCGATGCCAGGATGGGCACGCAGCCAGGCTTCGACCGTCGCAGGCTCGCGATCCGGCAGTAGATCGACAACCCGGCGTCGCTCCAGATCACAGATCAGCGTGCCGTAGCGCTGTCCCTTGCGCCACGCCCAATCGTCGATGCCGATGATCCGCGCTGTAGCCTCACTGCCGCCCTCCGCAGGGCAAAGGCTCCGCAGGAATGTATCCTTGCTCACAGACAGCAGAAGCCGCTGCCCGAGCGCCTGTGCAGGGCGTCCGCCGAGGGCCAAGGCAAGATGGCGGATCAAACCCTGCATGCGCGCCGTTCGTCTCCCATGGGGACGGGTCAGACTGGCATCGAGCCGCTCAGCAAAGATCGTGCGACAACATTTGCCTGAGCCGCACCGAAATCGCCTGACCTGCACCACCAGACGCACGTCAAAGCCATGCGCCGGCAAGTCGGCGAGGCGGCGGCAATAGCGGCTGTGAACCCTTCTGGATCGAAATCCACAACTTGGGCACTCCGCCCAAACTTTTGCCGGTCGCGCAGAAATCTGGATCTGTTTCCGGTCGAAACCCACGTGGTCAACCACCAGCTCGGCAGGCAGAAGCATCTTCATATTCAGGCGCGGCATCAGACCTCTCCTGGCGGTGTCAGCAAAGCGTGTTGGTTCTCACTTTGTTCTGATCTGTCAGTGAGGTATGCTGAGGCTTCCTAAGCTCCAGGAGACCCGCCATGCCTCGCTTCGATCCGGCTGAATTCGGCCGTCTGCTTGCCCGCCTGACCCCTCAGGAGCTGCGCCAGGCCGAAGGGCTCGTTGCAGATGCGCGCAAGCGTGCCGAGGCGGTCCTGGAGATCGACGCGCAGGCTGATGCTGGCGGCCCGGCGGCGTCCTGCCCCCGCTGTGGGTGTGACGCGCGCACCCGGTGGGGTCGGACCAGAACAGGCGCACAGCGATGGAACTGCTCGGGGTGCGGAGTGACGTGGTCAGGCCGCAGCGGCACGCTGCTGGCCCGGGTTCACCGCCCCGACCTGGTGGTCGCGCTGGCGCGTGACATGATCGAGGCGCCGCAGCCGATGTCCTGCCGCCGCGGGGCCGAGGTGCTGGGTGCGTCGCGTCACAGCATCTGGCGCTGGCGGATGGCGATCATCGGCGCTCTGAAGCCGGAGCCCGACGCCACCCTTGCTGGCATCGTCGAAGCCGACGAAGCCCACCAACGCGAGAGCCGAAAGGGGTCGAGGGAGTGGGTCAGGCACCGGCGTGACCCCGTGAACCACCCGGTGCCGCCCCGCCTGAGGTGGCGAGCCTATCGGCGTAGGGGCGGTTCGGCGGTAGCGCCTCCGGGGGGCTGGCGGGCCTGGGAGAAAAAGCTCCTCGCGGCAACCGATCGCGCTGGTCACCGAGCCTTCGAGGCCATTGCCGACGCGGGCCAGGCGGCGATCTCCGGTGCCCTGTTGCCCGTGATGGCGCCGGATGCGGTGCTCTGCACGGACGGGTTCGTCACCTACGAGCGGATCGCGAAGGACGCGCGCATCCCGCACTTCGCGCTCAACGCAGGGCGGCGGACGGAGCGCACCCCGCGCAGCCACCACATCAACACCGTGAACGCCCTGATCAGCCGTTTCCGCGCCTTCATGCAGCCCTTCTGCGGACCCGCGTCAAAGAACCTTGCAGCCTACGGCCGATGGCATGCCGCCCGAAACAACGCGGACCGCTCCTACCTTCATGCGCTCAGGCTGCTGCTCGCTTCAGGCCCTCGCGCCAACACGGTTTGCTGACACCGCCACTTGGGGAATGTCGGAATAATACCGAACACTGCATCGAGAACTTAATAACGATAACGAATTATATCGAGAAAACGGTGGAATACGAGTTATCCAGGTTGATTTTTTTGACGACACCTGATAGGTTAGGTCTATGCTGATGGCTCTCGCAGCATCGTGGCGCTTGTCGCGCCAGC
>JBBKVJ010000034.1:0-7874 GCA_037968375.1 Paracoccaceae bacterium
ACCTGCGGATGCAGCAGTTCCGACAGCGCCCGTGGCTCGACCCGCAGGACCGCATCGTCCGGCGCGATGATGCCATCCTGCGCCAGCGCCACGGCGATCCGCACCCCGGCGCGTGACGAGCGTTGCACACGGACCGCATCCAGCACCTGCAACCGCCCGTCTTCCAGGGTGAACTCGATCTGCATCTCTTCGCGTAGGTGCCTGCGGCAGGCGGCGCCCTGCGCCTTCAGTGCGGCAAAGGCCTCGGGGCAGGTATCCTCAAGCGACGGCCCGCGCGGATCGCACGTCAGGTACAGCGTGCCTTCGCCTTCGCCCATCGCCTCGCGGCCCTGCGCCTGCGCCCGGTAGCGCCCGGTGATCTGCGGCTGGCCGGTCACCGCATCGACGAACTGGATCACGCCCGAGCCGCTGCTGCCCGGCCCAAGCCCCAGCGCCATTTTTTGCACCACAAGGCCCAGCCCGGCATCAAGGGGGGCGCCTTTCGCCTGACGCAAAAGCCGCGCTGTCGTACCCTCCCAGGCCCGCGCCATCGAGCGCAGGACCTCGGCCAGTTGCCGCGCCGGGTCTTGCGGAAACGGCTCGTCGGTCTCGGCCTCATAGGCCGCAAGGGCGGCGGCCAGCGCCTTGGTCGAGGCTTCGCCCGAGGGAAACATGTCTTCGTCCAGCCGCGCCACATGGGTGGCATAGGCGCGGATGAAGCGCAGGTAGAGGGCGTCGGCGGCGACCTTGCCGTGGCTCGCCTCAAGCGCGCCATGGGCAGCGTCGTTCATACCGATGTTCAGGATAGCACCCGGCCCGCCCCAGTCGGGATCGGCCGACGAGGGCCGGACCGAGACGATCGGATGATCGCCGAACACCGCCATCAGCCGTGCGGTATTGACCATCTGCCCACTGGCGAAAGCGCGCACCGCGTCAAAGCCAAGCGCCACCGTCGGTGGCACCGGCATCTCGAGCCGCATCAACCGCTGCAGGCACTTGGCCCGGCCGCCGTGGCTGGCGGTGCGGATCGAGGCCAGGGCGGTGATCTCGGTGAAACTCATCAGATCGAGATATTTCTGCACTGCGGCATTCTCCTTCGCGGTGACAGCATAGGCCGGATATGGTGTCAGGCAAGGGTGACGTGCGGAGTGGGGCGATTTAGCCTGTATCGCGTGTGCGGGTGGTCACGCCGGGGGTTTCACACCCCCGGACCCCCGTGCGGTATTTGGGACAAAAGGAAGCAGTCAGCCGTCGAGGCGGGTGAGATCGGCGACCGACAGGCAAAGGCTGCGGATACGGTGCAGGAGGTTCAGGCGGTTGCGGCGCAGGGTCTGGTTCTCGGTATTCACCTGCACCGCCTCGAAAAACGCATCAATGGGCGCGCGCAAGCGGGCCATCGCGGCCATCGCTTTGGCGAAGTCTTCCTGGTCCATCGCCGGGGCGATAGCGGCTTCGGCGGTGTCGAGCGCTGTGAAGAGGGCGGTTTCCTCGGGGCCTTCGGCGAATTTCGGATCGGCGCCGTAGCTGTATTCGACGCCATCCTTAGCCTCGGCCTGGGTCAGGATGTTGTTGGCCCGCTTGAAGCCCTGCGACAGGGTCTCGCCATCGTCGGTTTTGAGGAACGCCGCGAGGGCCTGGGCACGCTTGACGACGAGGGTCAGGTCGTCACTGCCGGGCATGGCGAGGACGGCGTCGATGACATCGTGGCGGATGCCTTCGTCGCGCAGGTGGACCTTGAGGCGGTCGTGGAGGAAAGCGAGGAGGTCGGCGGCGGTTTCCGTTCCGGCGGTTGATGCTTTCAGACCACTTGCAAGGTAGCCCACTCCCCAATCCGAGGTTCGACCGGACAAGACAGCTTCCCAAGCTCCGATGCAGTACTTGAAAAATGACTGAACTGGCGTGCGCAGGCCGTTCCTCAACACCAACCGAATAACTCCCAGCGCCGCCCGCCGTAGCGCGAACGGGTCCTTGCTGCCGGTCGGTTTCTCATCAATCGCCCAGAACCCGGTCAGCGTGTCGATCTTGTCGGCCAGCGCCACGGCGACCGAGACCGGGGCGGTCGGTACTTCGTCGGAAGGGCCGAGGGGTTTGTAGTGCATTTCGCAGGCCTCGGCGATGGCCGGGTCAAGACCCCTCTCAGCCGCGTAGTACCGGCCCATCATGCCCTGCAGTTCGGGGAACTCGCCGACCATCTGGCTTTGCAGATCGGCCTTGCAGATGCGTGCGGCCTCTGCCGCCAGATCGGGATCGGCGCCGACCATCGGCGCTATCTCGCGGGCCAGTGCTTCGATGCGCTGCACCCGGTCGGCCTGGCTGCCGAGTTTGTTGTGGAACGTGACGCCCGCCAGCCCCTTGGCCATGCCCTCCAGCCCGACGGTCTTCACCGTGCGCAAATCGTTCTCCCAGAAGAACCGCGCATCGGCCAGCCGTGCGGCCAGCACCCGCCCGTTGCCCGCCAGAATCGTGGCGCCGTCATCCGCCGTGGCGCGGTTGGCCACCGTCACGAACCGCTCGATCCGCCCCGATTTCGGGTTCCGCACCGAGAAGAACTTCTGGTGCTCGCGCATCGAGACCTGCAGCACTTCGGGTGGCAGGGTCAGAAACTCTGCCCCGATCTTACCCATCAGCACCACCGGCCATTCGACCAGCCCCGCGACCTCGGCCAGCAATGCGGGGTCGGTGACCAGTTCCAGCCCGGCGGCAAAGGCCAGCTGTTCGGCCTCGTGCAGGATCGCCGCCTCGCGCTCGGCGCTATCCAGCACCACATACGCGCGTTTCAGCTTGGCCGCGTAATCGTCGAACGAGGTCACCGCGAACGCGCCCGGCGCCATGAACCGGTGCCCCTCGGTCACATCGCCAGAGACGATCCCGCCGACCTCCGCCGGCACCACTTCGGCGCCCGCCTCATCGGTCAGGATGCACAGGATGCGGTGCAGAGGCCGCACCCAGCGCAACGCCCCATCGCCCCAGCGCATCGATTTCGGCCAGGGGAAATCGCGGATCGCGCGGGCCAGAACCTCAGCCACAATTTCGGCAGCCGGACGCCCGGGCCGCTCGATCACCGCGAACAGCACCTCACCCTTGCCGGTATCACGCAGTTCCAGCTGATCGCGGGTCAGCCCGGTCGAGCGCAAGAAGCCCTCGATGGCCTGCGCCGGGGCATCCGCCTTTGGCCCCTTGCGGTCCTCGCGCGTGGTCGGCGACGCGCCCAGCAGCCCTTCGACCGCCAGCACCAGACGCCGGGGGGTCGAGAACGCACCCGCCCCGCCAGAGGTCAGCCCGGCCTCGACCAGCCCATCGGTGATCAGCCGCTGCAGATCATCCCGCGCGCGGGCCTGCATCCGCGCCGGGATTTCTTCGGAAAAGAGTTCGATCAGCAGATCGGGCATCCCTAGTCCTCCAATGCCGCGTTCAGCTGATGCCAGGCAAAGCCGCGGCCGTCGCGCATCACCGCGATGATCCGGTCGACGCCCGGGCTGATATCGCGCTGACCGATGAAGGCCACCGCATCGCCAGCCTCCAGCGCCGCGCCGACCTCGGCCGCATCGTAGCAGTCGAACCAGCCCGGTCCGTTCAGCGGCACCGCATCCTCGGCGATCTCGATGGTTTCGGTCAGAGTGCCAAGCGCCACCGGCACCTGGAAACAGGCGCGGTAGCGCAGGGGCGAGCTGTCGGCGTCGATGCCCTGAAAGCCCGCCACCAGCAGCGGCTCGGTATCGCCGCCAACGCTGGTCACAGTGACCTCGTCCACCGCCGCCACCTCTTCATAAAAGCCATAGACCTGCAGGTAATACATCGTCACCCCGGCAACGGCAGCCACGCCCACGATCATCCCCGCCGCCCATTTGCCATTCACGTCGCACCGCCGGCGTCGGTGGCGAGCCAAGCATCCGCGCAGGCCTTGGCCAAGGCGCGCACCCGGCCGATATAAGCCTGCCGCTCGGTCACTGAAATGACACCACGCGCGTCGAGAAGGTTGAACAGATGGCTGGCCTTGATGCACTGGTCATAGGCGGGCAGCGCCATCACGATCCGGCGGCCGGTCTTCGGATCATCCGGTGGGGCGGCCAGGATGCGGGCGCATTCGGCCTCGGCATCCTCGAAGTGGCGCAGCAGGATTTCCGTATCGGCGACATCGAAATTCCAGCGCGCATATTGCGCCTCGGCTTCGCGGAAGATGTCGCCATAGGTCATCGGGATCGTGGCATCGGGGGCGTTGAACGGCATGTCGTTGCCGTTGTCATGGCCCAGCACATACATCGCCAGACGTTCCAGCCCGTACGTCAGTTCGCCCGAGACCGGGTGGCAGTCATGGCCGCCGACCTGCTGGAAATAGGTGAACTGGCTGACCTCCATGCCGTCGCACCAGACCTCCCAGCCCAGGCCCCAGGCACCTAGGGTCGGGCTTTCCCAGTCATCCTCGACAAAGCGGATGTCGTGCAGGCCCATGTCGATGCCGATGGCGGCCAGCGATCCCAGATAGATCGCCTGCAGATCGGGCGGCGAGGGTTTGATGATGACCTGAAATTGGTAGTAATGCTGCCAGCGGTTCGGGCTGTCGCCATAGCGGCCATCCGTGGGCCGCCGCGAGGGCTGGACATAGGCCGCCGACCAGGGCTTTGGCCCGAGCGCGCGCAGTGTCGTGGCCGGATGGAAGGTGCCTGCGCCGACCTCCATGTCGTAGGGTTGCAGGATCGCGCAGCCCTGATCCGCCCAATAGGCCTGAAGCCGCAGGATGATCTCCTGAAAGCTTTTCGGCGGGGCGGCGGCAGTGGGCATCTTTGACCTCGGGCAGGGGTGACGGGCCTCCTTAGGCAACGGGCGCGTAAGGGTCAATCGCCGTGGCGAAAAGGGAGGATTATCAATCCCGGACGCCTCTGCTAGGGTCGCGTCCGGAATCGCAACAGGCAGGAACCGCGAAACGCGGGACAGGGCATGAGACAACAGATATTGACGATGATTGCGGCGCTGGTTTTTGCCGCAGGCTTGGGGCTTGCCCCGGGGCAGGCCCGCGCGCAGGACGCCTGGGTGCAGATCGAGGCATTGCAGACGCTGGCGCAGGCCGAGGAGCGCGCCCGGGCCTGGGCCTCGGCGTTTCCCGAGGTGAACGGCTTTCGGCTGTCATCGGGCTGGTATGCGATCTCGCTTGGTCCCTATCCGACCGACATCGCGGCGGATCGGCTGTTCGCGCTGACTTCGGAACGGCTGATCCCGGGCGATGCTTTCGTTGCCGACGGCGGCAACTATGGCGCAAGGTTCTGGCCGGTCGGCGCGCCGCCGATTGCACCGCAACCGACGCCGGACGCCGACGCAACCACGCCGGAACCCGATCAGATCATCGTGATCGAACCGCCGATGCCGCAGTCATTGCCCGACGAGACGCCGGGCGAGGCGCGCCGCAGCGAGGCCGGACTGACCGCCAACGAACGCAAGGATTTGCAGATCGCCCTGCAATGGTTCGGCTATTACGATGCCGCCATCGACGGCGCCTTCGGGCGCGGCACCCGTGGCTCGATGGCCGCCTGGCAGGCCGCCAAAGGCCATGACGATACCGGAGTTCTGACCACGATGCAGCGCGCCGAACTGCGCACCGCCTACCGCGCCGAACTGGACGCGCTGGGCCTTGGTCGCGTGGTGGAAACCCGCGCCGGGATCGAGATCGAAATGCCGATCCGGCTGGTCACATTCGACGATTATGCGCCGCCCTTCGTGCGCTACGCCGAAAAGGACGGCTCGGGCATTCAGGTGCTGTTGATCAGTCAGGAGGGCACGCAGGCCACGCTGGACGGTCTTTACGACGTGATGCAGACGCTGGAAATCGTGCCGCTGGACGGCGAACGCGAACGGCAGCGCGACAGCTTTGTGCTGACCGGGCAAAGCGCCAAGATCCACAGCTACACCTACGCGCGGCTGGAGGATGGCAAGGTGATCGGCTTTACCCTGATCCACCGGCCCGAGGACGCAGCACAGATGACCCGCGCGGTGCAGATCATGCGCGACACGCTGACCTCTGTCGGTCCGGCGCTGGACCCGACACTGGGCAGCGCCAGCGCCGCACCTTCGCGCGATCTGGTCTCGGGGCTTGAGATCCGCCGCGCCGAGCGCACCCGGTCGGGTGTCTATGTCGATGGCCAGGGCGCGGTGCTGACCGTGGCCGAGGCGGTCGAGGGCTGCGCCCGGATCACGCTCGACACGCTTTACGACGCCGATCTGGTGGCCAGCGATGCGGGTTCGGGTCTGGCACTTCTGCGCCCGAAATCGCCGCTGGCGCCGATCGCGGTGGCGACGCTTTCCACCGCCACGCCCAGGATCGGGGCCGAGGCGGCGGTCGGCGGATTTCCCTTCGGCCCTGCCCTTCCGGCGGCGACCGTGACCTTCGGCACCATCGAAGATGTGGCGGGACTGAACGGCGAAGCCGACCTTCTGCGGCTGGCCGCCGAAACCGAAGCCGGCGATGTCGGCGGGCCGGTCTTCGACGCATCGGGCGGGGTCGCGGGCGTGCTACTGCCCGACGCCTCGGATGATGCTCGGCAATTGCCGCCGGGCGTGCGCTTTGCCGCCAAGGCGGGGGTCGCGTCGGCGTTCCTGTCGGCGCAGGGCGTGGCGTTGCAAAGCAGTGCCGAGACCGGCGCGATGGCGCCCGAGGACATCACCGAAGCGGCAATGGGGATGACGGTACTGGTGTCGTGCTGGAACTGAGCCTGCCGGGGGCAATTTGAGCCTCGAAGCGGTTACCCACCGCCCGTTGACCGGCCCGACGCCAATGTCGGGCAGATGTCGCGCCTGACACTGGCAGCGGTCAATACAGGGGCCTAGTGGATCGGGCCTTCCTCGGGCCTTGGCGCGTCGTCCTCACCCGTCTCTTCGGTCGGGATCGCGTAGGAGCCGGTCAGCCAGCGGCCCAGATCGACATCGGCGCAGCGGCGCGAGCAGAACGGGCGGTATTTCTCATCCGCAGGCTTGTGGCAGATCGGGCAGCTCATCGCAGGGCCTCGGCAGTTGGCAGGCGTTCGCGTTTGCGTTGCAGCTCATAGTGGCCAATGGGCGTCCAGCCGACAAGGGCGGTGTCGATCGGATCGGACTTGAACGCGGCGCGGAGCGCGCCTTCCACGGCGCGGCGGTCGTTCTTCGGCATCGGCGCGAAATCGACCGTCACCTGGCCGCCAAGCCCGCGCAGGCGCAGCTGGCGGGGCAGGTCCTTTGCGGCGGCAAGGTTGGCCTTCAGCGACGCGGCGGGCGAGGTGTCGGCGCCGGTATTGACGTCGATGGCGACCAGCGCACGGGTCGGTTCGACCCAGAGCGAGGCGCCGTGGCCGAGGGAAACCTGGGCCGAGGCAAGATCGTCGAGCGCATCGAGGACGCCGTGATCGACGAAGGCCTGAGCACCGGTGGCAACCTCGTCCGGCACCGGATCGGCCCAGTCGCGCCAGGCCAGATCGTGCGGGCCGGGGCCGTCGAGCAGGAATTCGGGCGCGTCGCCCTCCTCGGCCAGTATACGGGTGGCGAGGTCGCGCATCAGGGCGATGTCCTCGGCGATCGCGTCCGGGTCGGCATCGGCACTGGCCGAGCGCAGGATCAGCCCGAAGGAGGCGCCGTCCATCGCCGTGCCCGCGATCTCGTGCAGCCGGGCGCGGGCGTCGTCGTCGCGGATGCGGCGCGAGATGTTGAGGCCGGGGGCGTCGGGGGTGACGATGGCATAGCGGCTTTTGAAAAGCAGCTTCGCGGTGACCGGCACCGCCTTGCCGGGCTCGGTATAGCCGGTGACCTGAAGATGCAGCGCCTTGCCGGGGCGGAGGCCCTTGGCCTCGCGCAGGAAGGCCCTTTCACCGTCCGGCAGGCGCAGGAAGACGCCGCCCTGACCTTTGACGGGGCGGTCGACCACGCCCCGGAAGATC
>JBBKVJ010000035.1:0-3259 GCA_037968375.1 Paracoccaceae bacterium
GGCAGGGTCAGTGTCGCGCCGATGGCCGACAGCGTGCCGAAGATCAGCAAGACGTTGATGGTCAGCGCGATATTGGCCATCACGCCGAACCATCCGTAGCTCAGCACCATGAACACCACAACCGCGACCATCGCGATCATCGCCGCGATCCGGCCCGCCTCGATGCTGTCCGCACCCAGTTCCGGCCCGATGGTGCGCTCTTCGAGGAACGTCAGTTCCGCAGGCAGCGCACCGGCGCGCAGCAGAACCGCCAGCCGCGTCGATTCCTCGACATCGAAATTGCCGGTGATGATCCCCGATCCGCCGGGTATATGGCTCTGGATCACCGGCGCCGAAATCACCTCTTCGTCCAGCACGATGGCAAAGGGTGAGCCAATGTTTTCCGCCGTATAATCGCCAAACGCGCGGCCACCCGCCGGATTGAAGCGGAAATTGACCGCCGGTCGCCCGTTTTGATCGAACGCGGGCTGCGCATCGACCAGATCCTCGCCACCGACGACGGGTGAGGGTTCCAGCACGTAGAACACGCCCGCTTCGTCCAGCGACGGCAGCACCAGCGTGCGTTCCCCACCCGACGGCGCAGTCGCGGTGTCCGAGCGCGAGATCACCGGGTGAAACGTCAGCCGCGCCGTCTTGCCGATCAATTCCTTCAGTTCCGCCGCCGAGCCGATGCCCGGCACCTGGATCAGCACCCGGTCCTCACCCTGGCGCTGGATCGTCGGTTCCCGCGTCCCGGCCTCGTCGACCCGGCGCCGGACGATCTCCAGCGTTTGCTGCATGGTGCGATCATTCGTCGCCAGCTGTTCCTCTTCGGACAGCCGCACCACCAGATCAGCACCCTCGCCGGTAACCTCCAGCTCGCTCGCGCCAACCCCGGTCAGCGCCAGGATCGGGCGCGACAGCGCGTGCACCACCTCGATGGCGCGGCCCATCGCGGCGGGCTCGGAAATCCGCACCCGCAACTCGCCCGGTGGCGCCGTTTGCCGGCGGATCGTGCCGACCGTGGCGCGTTCGTCGCGCAAGGCATCGCGGACCTCGGGCCAAAGCCCGTCCATCCGCGTGACATAGACATCCTCGACCTCAACCTCGGCCAGAAGATGCGCGCCGCCCCTCAGATCAAGGCCCAGATTGACCAGCGTCGCAGGCAGCCAGTCGGGCCAGGCAGCGCGTGCCGCGGTCAGTTCCGGCGTTTCCACACCGCTGGCCGTGATCGTGGCCACGGCATCGTTGTGCCCCTCGACGCGGGAATAAAACGCGTTCGGCATCGCGAAGATCAGACCGAAGGCACAGACAGCCCAGATCAGTATCCGCTTCCAGAGGGGAAATTGCAGCATGCGGGTCTAGTTCGAATTCGCCGGTTCGGTCTTGGTGATGACCTGCGCGATCGTGTGCTTGATGACTCGCACCTTGACGCCGGTCGCGATCTCAAGTTCGACCTCGCCCGAGCCGTCTTCCTTGACTTTGACAACCTTGCCGAGGATGCCACCCTGGGTCACCACGTCGTCGCCGCGTCGCAGTGCCGAAACCATCGCCTGATGCTGCTTCAGCTTCTTCTGCTGCGGCCGGATCAGCAGGAACCACATGATCGCAAAAATCAGGATCAGCGGGATGAAACTTCCGAAGGCGCCCATTCCGCCTCCGACGGCCTGTGCGTAGGCAGGTGTAACCAGCATGACGTTCCCCTATGTCATTGGGGGAACTCAGGCCCCCGAAATTCGCTGACTACCTATAGTCGGCGCCATGCGATGACAAGCCAGAGCGGGCGGTGTCGCAAGAGATTCCCGATACGCCGGGCGCGGCGCCTGTGCTAGCCTCGCGGCAACTCGGTTTGCACGAGGTCATTCCATGCGCGTTATTGCCGCCGTCCTGTTGTGCCTATTTGCCCTGCCCGCCTTTGCCGCCGATGTCGAAGGCGCGGCCGATCACCCCTTGGTCGGCCGCTTCGAAGGGTCCGAGATCAACCATTACGACACCCGCGACTTCGACGAATACAGGTTTCACGCCGCCAAACCGCCTGCCAAGCCCGAACGCATCGAAGGCGTCACCACCCGCATTGCCTATACGATGCCCGAGAACGTGTCGCTGGCTGAAGTGGCGCGCAACTTCCGGCTGGGGCTTGAGGGCAAGGGCTTTGAGATGGTCTGGGAATGCGAGACCGACGATTGCGGCGGTGGCGATCTGGGCTATGCGCTTGACCTTTTCCCGCTGCCGCACATGTCACTCGACATCTTCAACTATCGCTATCTCGCGGCAAAGCGCACTGCCGACGGGGCCGAAACCTACGCCACCGTCGCCTTTTCAGCGGTCACGTCGGGCCGTATCCAGGCGCAGGTCACGGTGGTCGAGACGGCAACACTGGACAACAAGATGATCGACGCGGCGGCAATCGGCGCGGCCTTGTCCGACACCGGGCGGGTGGCGCTTTACGGGATCTACTTTGATACCGACAAGGCCGAGGTAAAGCCCGAATCGGCGCCGACCCTGACCGAGATGGCCGGGTTCCTGCAGGCCGAACCGGCACTTGAGGTCGTGATCGTCGGCCACACCGACAATCAGGGCGCGCTCGACTACAACCTGTCGCTCTCGCACCGCCGCGCCTCGGCAGTCCGCGACGCGCTGATCGCCGGACACGGCATCGACGGCGCGCGGCTGACCTCTGCGGGGGCGGGATTTCTGGCGCCCGTGGCGCTGAACGGCACCGAGGCGGGCCGGGCGTTGAACCGGCGGGTCGAGTTGATCGTGCGGTGACCGGACCAGACCCGAAAACTCGTCTGCTTGCGCGCCTCGCTGACCTTGACGCCGAGGATGCCGCAGGGGCGGCGGCGCAGGGCGTTGTGACCCTTGATCAGGGCAGCGTCGGGCGGCTTAGCCGGATGGATGCGCTGCAGCAACAGGCGATGGCGCAGGCGACTGCACGGCGGCGTGGCGCCGAACGCACGCGGATCGGTGCCGCACTGCGGCGGATCGAGACCGGCGACTACGGCTACTGCGGCCGCTGCGGCGAGGATATCGCCGCCGCACGCCTTGCCACCGACGCCGCGATTGCGCTTTGCGCCGCCTGCATGACAGGCGGCTGATGGTGCGACGGACCCTGGGGCGCGTTTCGCATCTATGCAAAACGCGCTTTCCGCGGTTTCCCTCGCTCGCCCAATCGGGCATATCAGCACCCCAGACCCGCCGCCCGAGGGAGACACCTGATGCACGACATCCGCCTGATCCGTGAAGCCCCCGAGGCTTTCGACGCCGAACTTGCCCGGCG